>JAJYLU010000060.1 GCA_021787505.1 Nitrospirota bacterium
GCGGCAGAGAGATGTTAAATAGAGGAACGCATTTTGACTGTCCGAATATTCTTTGTGATTACGAAGAAGATATTGAAAATACTGAGCTAAGGGTACCTGTGCCTTTATTAAGACAGGAAATCCCAATAATGGCAAAGGCGGTCAAATAGTGAAGGAGGTGATTCAATGCTTTTAGCGGTACTTCGAAATAGGACAGATATCGGGCCTGTTTATCAGCAATCAGGCTGTCCCTATGATTGTTTGGTTACTGACATATGTGCGGCATCGCTGTCATCTATGACCATCAGTTCAGGCTCAAGACAGATATATTGTTCTAATGACAATTATGACAATTGCCCGATATTTTTGGCCAAGAGTCTGAGAAGACGGTGATGGTCCGGCTGCGATTGCGATGTTAAGCAATTCTTAACACTACTGTAACGATTTTTCAACAATACGTTTCTATAATAGCCAGTGGGAGGTAACGAATATGGGAACAATAGGAGTCATTCTATGCCCGCATCTCAAGGGCAGCATGAAAGGGAGCATGTGCGGCATCAGCAACGGGCTTATCAAAGATATGGAAGGTCTTACGGTAAAATTATGTATGAGCCAGCGTCACGAGGCATGTTCTGTGTACATGCAGTCACTCAGGGACATGATTGAATACGGATCTTATGCAGTTTATTGCAGGTAACGAGGGAAAAACCATGAATAAAAAGAAGGTACTTTTTGTATGCATTCACAACAGTGCCCGCAGCCAGATGGCAGAGGCATTTTTGAACTTGTTGGCGGGTGATAGGTTTGAAGCGGAAAGCGCCGGACTTGAGCCCGGCAGCCTCAATCCCCTTGCTGTCGAGGCGATGAGGGAAATCGGGATCGATATATCCGGGAATAAAACCAAAAGTGTATTTGATTTTATAAAACAAGGCAAGCTGTTCCACTATGTAATAACGGTTTGCGACGAGACCAGCGGCAGCCAATGTCCGATATTCTCGGGCTATGTCAGAAGGCTTCACTGGAATTTTCCCGATCCGTCGGCACTGGAAGGGACCTGTGAGAAAAGACTGGAAAAGACGAGAGAAATAAGAGATCAAATTAGGGCAAAAACAGAAGCCTGGATCAAGGAAACAGATATAGCAGATTGAGCTTTCTTCCCCTGTGAATAACACTGATAACCATAAATAAAGGCACCTTCTGAATCCTTCGTTGCCCGCCTGCGCTCCCAAATAATTTAACCTCAAATTAATCTCCCTGACATCACAGTGTAACGCCGCGGTTGTTATCGTAGTTTATAGAAATCAAGAATTTAACCAAGAAAGGAGCGTTACATGAACTGCATTGAATTTTTGGCTGAATCCTCTCGCTGCATGCGAGGAATACCCGTTGCTCGCCTTTTCAGGCACTATTTCTGCGAGGGAGACCACGACGGATGTCCGCTGAAAAAACGTGAGAAACCGCGTCGCGGGTTGCTCAGGGGCCGCCGGACCGGTCATCTTTCGGTAGTCGGGAGCGGGTCATGAAATGCGCGCATCTAACCATAGCGAGGGCCATACTGTCGTGCAGAGCACTGGAGAGGCGGTATCTGCCGAGCCAGTTCGAGCTAGCGGAATACTGCCGGACAAATGGGCACAGAAAGTGCCCGCTTTATTTGAAAGGGATCATCAGTACCGGTCGGGCGGAAAACGATTCAAGGGCAGCTCATCCGTAAAATACGTCTGGGGTTAAAGGGATCCTATGAGCTTTCGGTAGAGACGGCGCAGGCCATCGCAGACTGGATATCCGGGCATGTCGTGAAAGATGACAAAAAGCTGGGCGAATTTCTGAGGCGGCATTCCGACAAAGACGGGCACCTTATAGCTTCCGGGTGCCGCCCCGAGGACAGGGTAAATGAAGGGCCCGTGACGATCTGCTCAATCTGCAGGAAAATACGGAGCACTAAAGGCATCTGGAAACGGAAAGAGCATTTCCGTGCACTCCCCGCAGAAATCAATTATTCCCATGGCCTCTGCCCCGAATGCCTGCAGGAATATTATGCCGATCTTTTTCAGGAGAAGAGAGAGAAGATATGAGAAGGACTCTTCTTCATAATTTAACTTCCCGTTAATACTCCCGTAACATTTCGCATGCTATTTTAGACCATGGTTTTCCTGGTAGTCCTGAGCATTTCCGCCTGCGTACTCGCGGCGATTGCGATTTTCACGTGGGAGCCCAATCTTTTCATCTTCCGGCTGATTGAGCGAGTTTTTGGAAAGCGGTATTCGCACAGGGGACGAGGTTGAAAATACGTCCACAAAGGAGGGAAGCGACATGTAACAGACTTTTAACCTTTTTGTAACACTGTTGTAACAATGGAAGTATAATCTAAATAAGATTCATAAGGAGGCAACCATGAAAATGTTTCTGAAATTAGCGATGGCATTAGCACTTGTCTTTTCTTTTGCACATGCGGAGGCAGCCGAACTGCTCAATGGAGCAGGGGCTACGTTCCCCTACCCCGTTTATTCCGCATGGGCGTTTGACTATAACAAGGTGACGGGAACCCGGCTCAATTATCAGTCTATAGGCTCCGGAGGCGGCATCAGGCAGATCACCGAGAGGACAGTGGATTTTGGCGCGTCCGATGCGCCGCTCACTCCTGAACAGCTGGGGAAAGACAGGCTGCTGCAATTCCCTGCCGTCATGGGCGGGGTTGTCCCAGTGGTGACTATCCCAGGGGTAAAGGCAGGCGAGCTGAAGCTCGATTCCAACGCTGTCTGCAACATCTACCTTGGAGAATTAAAATATTGGGATGACAACAGGATCAAGTCCTTAAATCCCAAGGTGAATCTCCCGCACAGCGGAATAAATGTTGTCCACAGGTCGGATGGCTCGGGAACCACCGCGATATTTACCAACTACCTTAGCGGCGTCTGTCCTGCGTGGAAAAATAAGGTGGGGGCAGGGACATCGGTGAAATGGCCTGTAGGCATCGGCGGCAAGGGCAATGAGGGCGTGGCAAATTACACTAAAAGGACACCGAACTCCATCGGTTATGTCGAATTTGCCTATGCGGAGCAGAACAAGCTGTCATACACACTCCTCAAAAACCCTGCCGGCAATTTCGTAGAGCCGAATTTCAAGACTTTTGAGGATGCGGCGGCTACAGCGAATTTTGACCCCAAAAAGCATTTTGATCTCTGGCTCGTCAATGCCCCCGGCAAGCATGCCTGGCCTATTGCGGGCGCGACATTTATCCTTCTTGCAAAAGAAAAGACCGACAGCAACAAGAAGGTCGTCAAATTCTTCGACTGGGCCTTCAGTAACGGCGACAAGAAGGCAAAAGAGCTTGTGTACGTGCCTCTGCCGAAATCCTTGAAAGATAAAATCAGGGCCTATTGGAAGGCAAACGGTATTTAATATCGGGCAACGGCGCAACGGGGCAGGCTTGGAATCACAACCTGCCCCGTTGTTTCTCTAATCTCGAGGAAAGGCGATTCGATTGATGCCGAGGACAGCGAAAAAGAATCCTGTCGATAATATTTTTTCCCTTGTAACGGCGGCCGCTTCGTTTTCAGTCATCATCCTCATCATCGGGATTCTTTACGTCCTTGTCTCAGAGTCTTCGCTTGCTATCGGAAGGTTCGGCATCTGGAAATTCCTTTCTTCGACCGATTGGGACCCCGTTAAAGAATCTTTCGGCGCGCTTACAAATGTCTATGGGACCGCCTTCACCACCCTTCTTTCCCTAGTCATCGCGATACCCGTCGCCATTGGCATCGCCATATTCGTGACCGAGATCTCCCCGAATTTCCTGAAGGGTCCGATCGGCGCCGCGATCGAACTCCTTGCCGCCATCCCGAGCATTATCTACGGCATGTGGGGGCTTTTCACCCTTTCGCCGATCATGAGCAACCATATAGAGCCTTTCCTGAAGAAGATTTTCGGATCAGTCCCTCTGGTGGGCATCCTCTTCCAGGGGACTCCGATGGGCATCGATATCCTGACCGCCAGCGTCATCCTGAGCATCATGATCATCCCTTTCACCGCAAGTATTTCCAGGGACTCATTCAACCTCACACCCTCCGTAGTGAAGGAGTCGGCATATGCGATCGGCGCTACGAAATGGGAGGTAGTAAAAAATGTGGTGATACCGTATTCCAAGCTGGGCGTATTCGGGGGTATTGTACTTTCCTTGGGGAGGGCGCTCGGCGAAACCATGGCGGTCGCATTCGTCCTCGGGAACAACCACAGGATTACGACGTCCCTCTTTGACGCTGCGGCGACGATCACGGTCACCCTTGCAAACGAGTTCGCAGAGGCGGATACAGATATCTATTTATCGTCTCTGTTCTATCTTGCGCTCGTCCTTTTCGTGATGAGTTTTATAACCCTTGCCATTGCCAAGTTCTTTCTCCTAAGGGCAGAGAAGAAGTACTCTAGATGACGAGAGAACAGATAAGAAAAACAGAAGGTATTATTGCGCTTACGCTGAGCACCCTTGCGGCTTTCCTGGGCCTGTTCTGGCTGGTCTTCATTTTGGGTGACGTGCTCGTTCACGGCATCAAGGCACTGAAACTCAGCCTTTTTTTGAATGATCCTGCGCCGCCCGGGGTCGAGGGGGGCGGGCTGAGAAACGCCTTCGTGGGCCAGCTGCTGATCACGGTATGCGCGACGTTGATAGGCGTGCCTGTCGGAGTTCTGGGAGGGACTTTCCTCGCGGAATATGCGAGGGGCCGCAGGATTGCGCGGCTCATCAGCGTTCTTTCGGATATCATGGTCAGCGTCCCGTCCATCGTCATCGGCACCTTCATCTATGCGGTGCTGGTCAGGCCCATCGGTCATTTCAACGGCTGGGCTGGCGCCGTCGCACTTTCGATCATTATGATCCCGGTGGTCCTGAGGACAACCGAAGACATGCTCTCCCTCGTGCCCTGGACATTAAGGGAGGCGGCCTTTGCACTCGGGGCGCCCTATTACAAGGTAATCACCCAGGTGGTCTATCGGGGCGCGGCGACCGGCATTCTTACCGGCATACTCCTTTCCATCGCACGGGTTGCCGGCGAGACGGCTCCGCTTCTGTTCACCTCTTTCAATAATTCCTTTTTTTCCGTGGACATGAAACAGCCGGTGGCCTCACTGACGGTGACAATCTTTCAGTATGCCATGGGGCCGTACGATAACTGGCACGCGCAGGCATGGGCGGCGGCCTTTGTGATAACGGTATTCATTCTTCTCCTTACCATTACAGGAAGACTTATTATCAAGTGGAGGTACAAATAGTGTCCGAAAAGATTGAATTGGAGGTGAAGGAGCTCGATTTCCATTACTCCGGCAATGTCCATGCGCTGAAAAAAATAAATCTGCGAGCATACAAGAACTCTGTTACAGCCCTGATCGGCCCTTCGGGCTGTGGAAAGACGACCCTCCTCAGATGTTTCAACCGTATGCATGACCTTTATCCGGGGAACAGGTACCAGGGGGAGGTCATCTTTCAGGGAGACAACATCCTTTCCGGCGGCACCGATTTAATCAATCTCAGGAGCAGGATCGGGATGGTCTTTCAAAAGCCGACACCATTCCCGATGAGCATATTCGACAACATCGCTTACGGACTGAAGCTAAAGGGTGTCAGGAAAAGAGCTGAACTTTCGGAAAAGGTGGAAAAGGCGCTCGTGCATGCGGTCCTTTGGGACGAGGTAAAGGACAAACTCGGCGCAAACGCGTACGAGCTTTCGGGCGGACAGCAGCAGAGGCTCGTAATCGCGAGGGCGCTTGCGGTAGACCCTGAGGTGCTTCTTTTTGACGAACCCACGTCCGCCCTCGATCCTATTTCTACGGCGAAGATAGAAGAACTGGCTGCGGTCTTGAAAAAAGAGGTAACAATCGTTATAGTTACCCACAATATGCAGCAGGCGGCGAGGATATCCGACTGGACCGGATTTCTGATGCTCGGAGAGCTGATCGAATTCGACAGGACCGACAAGATATTCACCGCTCCTTCGGAAAAGCTTACGGAAGACTATGTGACCGGGAGGTTCGGATAATGACCGTTTTCGACGATGAATTGCAGCAGTTGAAAGAGAAGATCCTGAAAATGGGTTCCCTGGTGGAAGATGCGCTGAAGAATTCGATCCAGGCCCTCGTGGACAGGGACAACGCAGTCGCCCGGCGGGTGATCGACAGCGACCGGGTGGTCAACACTCTGGATGTCGAGATCGACGAGGAATCCATACGCCTTATCGCCCTGAGGCAGCCGATGGCCGGCGATCTCCGCTTCATTACCACCGCGATGAAGATTACGACCGATCTGGAGAGGATGGGTGACCTCGCCGTGAACATCGCCGAGCGTGCGATCGAGCTGAATGAGGAGCCTATCCTGAAGCCTTATATCGATATCCCGCGGATGAGGGAAATCGCCCAGGGAATGATGAGGGACGCGCTCGACGCCTTTGTTCGAAAAGACAAGAGGCTTGCGATGGACGTCATCATGCGGGACGACGAAGTGGATGACCTCAAGCATGAGGTACTGAAGGAGCTTGCGTTCTTCATGGCCCAGGACCCTGCCACTGTATATCGTGCTATGAAGATAAGCTTCGTGGCACAGTACCTGGAACGCCTCGCCGACCACGCCACCAACATCGCCGAAATGGTAATCTATCTCGTCGAGGGGAAGATAATACGGCATATGGTGCCGCCTGCGGAAGCTGCAGAGAGCGAGTGAGATATTTTCGGGCGTAGTTGTGCTTTCCGCTCTTTTCCCCGGCTTGCCCCGCCGAACAATCAGCCATTGACAAGACACATCATAAGTGATTATAGTAAAGGGTCTTGTGTAATCCCCCGGTCCGCTTTGGTCATCGCTGTGGACGTATTACCCGGTTGACGCAAGACAGCAGAGGTGTGCGTGCTGGGTGAATTCTGAAACAACGAATAATACCGGATCATAAATATGGAAAGGAGGTTCTGTTATGGCAGGTGAAAAGAAATCCAAGACCGACGTTGGCTCGAGGCTCGAGAACAAGGGCAAAGCCAACTTCTGCAGCAACTGCGGAAAAAAGGTCGAAGTAGTGCTGGCCGTCTCCCCGAACGGGAAAAAGAGGATGAGAAAGCTCTGCTGCGAGGCCTAAATTCCCATGATGCGCGGCGGCTATTGCCTTCCGCCGCGCATTGCGCATTTAGCTTCGCTCGTTACTGCCTGTCGCTGCAGGCGGCCGGCGTCCCGAAGGTTCCATCTTTATAATAAAGAAGCGGCATAAGAGTTTTTCTCTCATGCCGCCTGGCAGTCCGGTTCACACATCATGGACCTTCTTCCGCCATGAATCCAAATACTCTTTTGTCACCTTCTCAATGTGATGGTCTTTCTTGGCGTGGTCCGTCGCCTTCCTGATAACCTCGCCGACAGTTTTGCTCCGCGCCTGATAGTCGCAATTGACGCCTACGTCTCTGCAAGACAGTACTTTCATAGCCCTCACCTTCTCTCCGCATCCGGGACTTCTTCATTTTCTCGCCCGGCCTCGACTCAATTCATGGCCGTTACCTTCTGGAGTATCCTTTCCAGCAGATACTGATCTTCACGCAGGCATTCCCGCAGTTCCCTTTCGTCGGTCCTCAATCTTTCATCCTTCAACTGATTGTCAATAGATTCAAGAGCGTGCATCAATGCCTCTTTTTCCTTATTGTCTAACTCGAGTACCATGGATTTCGCCTCCTTTCCTGCCCCAACGCCACAATACAATTAATATCCTCGGGGGGGCACTCCTCTTATGTATAGGCTATTGCGCTATATTTAATTGCGCAACTTCGACCCATGCCGCAGGTCGGCCTAATTTCGCTATTTCGCCGTGATAAAACAAAATATCCTCGTTTATTGCTGTAAGTATGCCGATAATAACTGCGGAGTTCTTCTATCGCAGTCTCAGAGTAGGGAGCAATCATGTGTTTGGGCGGCGAATTTTCGACTGCGGTTAAAAAAGGGCCGGTATGGACACCTTTGCCTTTGACTAACAGTTGGCGCTATCAACCCCCATAGCGCACTTCCACCACCAGGCATGCGCCCGTACCGGACACAAAAAAGGCCCGGAAAAAATTCCGGGCCTTCTATTTAAATCCGGCAGCTACCTACTTTCCCAGAACCTCGCGGTCCAAGTATCATCGGCCTTGGAGAGCTTAACTTCCGTGTTCGGAATGGGAACGGGTGTGACCCCTCCAGCAAAACCACCGGAAACTTTATTTCCGAAGAATTAATTATACC
>JAJYLU010000061.1 GCA_021787505.1 Nitrospirota bacterium
TCTTATTCCACCTATGACCACCCCCCAGTACTCGAATTTCTGTTTATAATCGTAACGGTCGCACCTCGCCGGCCTGTCCGTGATCCCGAAGTAGTATTTCAGATTGTCGATTGCGTCGGTAAAGTCCTTCAGGTTGATCACCATCGACGGCATCCATTTCTTCACGATTACCCCGTAGGAGCCGGTCAGCATGTGCTGAAGGGTGAGGACAGTAAAGATAAGTCCGGTGGTCCTGTGGATGACCCTTGCGTTGTCGATCCCTCCGAGGTTCATTATGATCCACTCGGCCCACGAGGAATTATGGAACTTCTGAGAGATACCGGTCACGACCAGCACGATGAAAGTAATGGCGTTCGCCTGGTGCTCGATAATGCGCAGGGGATGAAATCTTCTGAGGAACTCCCCGTTTTTCTTTTCTATTTCGATCATATAAGGCCTCCTTTCATCTGTTGACAGCGTAGCGCCATATATGCAGGATTATCTGAAGGACGAGTCCCACTATCATGAACGGGATAAAGATGGAGTATATGAGGTTGATAGTGTAGACGAGAGGGGCCCTCTTGAAGTTCGGTTCATAGTGGGATATCCACGTGTCAGGAAAGTTGTCGGACGCCCCGGGGTGGCATTTCCTGCATCTCCTGACGAGATTTCCTTTTACGATGGAGGCATCCGGACCCTTCGTCCTTGTAATATCGTGAATACCATGGCAGTCGGTACATACGGCGATGTGCCTTATAGCATTTTTCTGCTTCTTGTAGTAAGAGACCGTAACCCCGTGGAAGTCCTCGAGGTATGACTGCAGGACCGCAGTGGAGAGCCCGTACTTCTTCATAAGCTCTTCGTTGGCGTGGCAGTTGCTGCACATCTGAGGGATGTTATTGCGGAAATCGGCCATCCTCGGGTCTGAGATATCGTGCGCCCTGTGGCAGTCAGAACATACCGGCACGTCCTGGTTATGCATCGAAATGAGGGACTTGCCGTGAACGCTCATGGCATAGGTCTGGTATATATCTTCATGACAGGACTTGCATCTCCTGGCGCTCTCGATCTTCTCGGTCCGTCCCGTCTTGATCCCATGGGCGCCGTGGCAGTCCACACAAACCGGGGCCTTGAGGTTCCCCTTCAGGAGCACGTTGAAGTGCATGCTTTCGAGCGTCTTCGTGTACTTGTCGAAATGGCATCTCCTGCAGGTCTCCGACGTGATAATCGTAAAGTTCCTCTTGTCCTTGAAGTCCCGATCGGGGTGCTCTTTGGAAGAAAAGCCGAAGTGACAGTCTGCGCATCTCAGTTTATTGTGGACGGAAGCCTTGAGGGCATCTTCGTCGATCTCAAGCGAGTGCCTGCTGCCGTCTTTGAACGGGATAGCCAGTCCGTACTTGTGACATCCGAAACAGGCGTCGCCGGAATCCTTCACCGGTTGTATCGCATGAGACCCGTGGCAGTCCACGCATACGACCTCCCTGAGGGCCCCGAGCATCCGGAGATGGATGCCCTTTTTGAAGGTATGGCACTGCCTGCATGCATCCGAGGCCCAGACCGTCAGACTTCTCCTGTTCTTGAACTGACGCTTCGCGTGGTCTCCCAGGGAAAAACCTTTGTGGCACCCGGAGCAACTCACACTTTTGTGGGCTGATGTCATGAGCGAACGGTCATCCACGAAAAGTGACAGCGTTTCGCCGTTCTTGAAGGTGAGGGACATCTCCTTGTTATTGTGACAGCCGAGACAGAGAGCTCCCTCCTCCCCGGGCGGATAGGACGCGATACTTATACTTTGTGCTACAAAGAAAGACGACAGGATAAGAGTGATGTGCAATACAATGCGGTTCAGCATTTCGCCTCCAGACACCCGATGCCAGGGACCGCCATCATTCCCGATAACAATCCCTTCAGTGGGTTCATTCCTTCTTCTCCTCTTCCTTTTTAGAGATAGTTCTCCTGGACCTTCCCTTCTTGCCGGCCAGATAGGCCTCGCTCGGCTTCCAGCTGAAGGCAGCACCCCTGTAAGTGCTCTGCAAAAGCCCCCCGAAGAGTTTGTGCGCCGCCAAAGAAAGAAGCATCGCGATTCCGATGAAAGGGAGGAAGACCGCATACACGAGGCCGAGTACCGGTCCCGCTACAAGGACAACTGCCGGGGGTACCATGTGGTAAGTCTCGTCGGCCCTTCCCGGAAGAACGCCCTTTGCGCTGAAATGGACCCTTTCGCCATTTGCAAAATTCCAGTAATCCCCCGTGCCTACGGTTTCGCCGCCTGTTTTCTTTATTGCCAGCATCTCACACTCTCCTTTCCCGGGCTCTCTTGTTTCCGTCACCCGTTGTTTCTGCTTCCTGAATTAAGAATAACAGACGGAACCCCGGGAAACAATCGGGAATAGTTCCTATTTTCCCGGATTAAATACCCTATCTCCGGAAAACGGCCGACCCTCCATCATGCTATCCGCGATCTTAAGCAGTTCCTTCACCGAATCCTTGGCGATAATTTCGACGTCATAGCCCTCTTCCCGCCACGTAACGGAATTGCAAGGTTCTCCGCCGGGGCAAAGCGCGATCGAAAGCAGCCCCTTTCTGCCTTTGATGAGTACGTTGTCCCTCTGTTTGATCGTTACCGGCTCTATTCTCGACACCAGTGGGGCAGGGTCCGAAGGGTCCACCTGCCTGATCGAAAGGACGATTTCTTTCCTCTCATAATTGGTAAAGTGCATCAGGACCATCTTATAAGGCTTCCTTTGGGCGTAAATCTCGGCGGGCGGCCAGATAAGATACTGAGGGAAATACGCGGGCAGAAATATCTTTCTTATCTTCAGCTGGTTCTCCACGTCCTCGATGCTCTTGTATTTTCGTATCCCTTCTTTCTGGACCGCCGAGGGGAACCAGTTCAGAAGAGCGAGCATGATCACCGTAGCGGACATGATCGCACCGAAGAGGAGATATTTTCTTATCAGCATCCTTTCCCCCGTCCTTTAGACGACAAAATAGCTTACTCCCACTATCGCGGCCAGGCTGGCTGCGTACCTTACCCATCCATATGGATGATACTCGATTAAGACATGATTCTCAAGCCGCTCAATCCGTTCATTCAGGAGCAGGTTGTGGCTGGAGCTCTCGATCGCCTCCTTTACAAACGACAGCCTGAACGTCTCGCTATGCGGGACATCAAGGGAAAACACCCTCAACGCCGAGGCGAGGGCTTCGGAGTCCCGCGTCACCGATACGGTAATGTCATCGCAAATCTGCTCATCGTCCTGCACGAGTTTCCTGAACTCAAGAAGGCTGATCGGGTTGTAGAACATACATATCCTGACGAGAAAAACGAGCAACGTCGTGATGTTGCTCCTCCTCACGATGTGGGCCGCCTCATGAGCAAGCGCACCTCTCAGTTCCCTGTCGCTGAAGACCGACAACAGGGGTTCGGACATAATGATCGCGTGCTCTTTCGTCCCCGTTGTATAGATAACAGGATTCGCGTCGTCGATAACAAAGACCGAAGGCTTCTTTATTCTCAGGACGGCGCTTATTTCGCCGACTATCCCGTCGATCGCCGACCCCGCAGGAGTCCCTTCACCTTCCTGTTGCTGCGGCTTGCTCAGCCAGTCACGCACGATAGGAACCACTTCCTGCAGCAGCACGACGAATGAGACCGCCCCGGTCACGAGAAAAAAGAGGTAGAAAAGAGGCCTGACCCCGAAGACCTCCACATTGATCCATCTGAGGCTGCTGAACAGTGCCGTGTCCTCCACGAAATAGAATGAGCCCC
Source organism: Nitrospirota bacterium (assembly GCA_021787505.1). Classification (GTDB taxonomy): domain Bacteria; phylum Nitrospirota; class Thermodesulfovibrionia; order Thermodesulfovibrionales; family UBA6898; genus Sulfobium. The sequence continues at coordinate 3,752 of JAJYLU010000061.1, forward strand.
TATCCGGATTCACCAGCTGGAAGACCGGGAACATGACAAAGGGGAGAATGAGCACCAGAAGTCTGTACCTGAACCTTTCACGGGCCTCACCCACCTGCCATATGCGCAGCGACATCTCGACAATGAACAGCGTCAGCACAGAATGGGTAATCGACTGTACCATGTACATGCCTATGTAAGAGCCGAAAAAACTCACTTTCTCTATTCTAACAATTTCCCCACTATTGTTTTCCCGAAAAAGGGACCGCGGCCGGTGCCCTGGTGTACAATACTTACCAGGGATGACAACGGATGTTACGATCATAGGCGCAGGGGCCTCGGGCCTGATGTGTGCGATTGAGGCGGGCAAGAGGGGACGGTCCGTCGCTGTTCTCGATCATGCCGCCAGGGTCGGAGCGAAGATACTCGCTTCCGGGGGCGGCCGCTGTAATTTCACCAACCTTCGAATCGGGCCGTCCGATTATCTTTCTGAAAACCCCCACTTCAGCAAATCGGCGCTCGCCCGCTTCACCCCCGGCGATTTCACTGCTCTCCTCAGGAAACACGGCATCGCCTACTATGAAAAGGAACAGGGCCGGCTTTTCTGCATAAAGAGTTCGCGGCTGATTGTGGAAATGCTCGAGCGCGAATGCGCCGTTTCGGGAGCTGAACTGCGCCTGAATTCCCGTATCCTCAGGATAACTAAGAAAGACCATTTTCTGATAACGACGGAGCGGGGTGAGCTGAAGGCGGAATCGCTCGTCATCGCCACCGGCGGCCTCTCCTTTCGGTCACTGGGAGCTACCGGCTTCGGCTATCGGACCGCCAGTCAATTCGGTTTGAGGGTGACCCCTCTGAACCCGGCCCTCGTGCCGTTTATTTTCCCTGCCGAAGATACTTCATTTTTTAGAGGGCTGAGCGGTGTCTCCCTGGTCGCGTCTCTGCGGTGCAACAGGTCGTGTTTCCGCGGAGAAATCCTCTTTACCCACCAGGGACTGAGCGGGCCGGCGGTCCTTCAAATATCCTCATATTGGGACAAAGGGGATGAGGTCGTCATCGACCTGCTGCCCGACACTGACATATTCGAACTTTTTAAACTGGCGATGCTGAGCAAGACGGAGATACACACGCTCTTGTCAAGGCACCTCCCGAGAAGATTCAGCAGGGCCTTTTGCGATCGTTATGCCCCCTCGGGACATCTCCATGATTATTCGCAAAAAGAGCTGAGAGAATTTGCGGATCTGCTTCACGGCTGGAGACTGAAGCCTTCGGGAACCGCGGGATATGAAAAAGCGGAGGTGACACGGGGGGGCGTGGATACCAGAGAACTCTCTTCCAAGACAATGGAATCGATGAAGGTCCCGGGCCTTTACTTTATCGGCGAGTTGATCGACGTCACCGGGCAGCTTGGCGGCTACAATCTTCACTGGGCATGGGCGTCGGGATACGCAGCAGGACAGTATGTTTGACAAAAGGAAAATCGTGCTCGCCTCTTTGTCTCCCAGGAGGAGAGAACTCCTGGCTTTAACCGGGCTCAGTTTTCAAGTGGATGCGGGCGATTACGAGGAAAAAATGACATCGCACTTGCCTCCAAGGGCCCTTGCCCGCCGGCTCTCGCGCGGGAAAGCGGCGGCAGTGGCCCGAAAATATGCAAATGCCCTCATTATTGCAGCCGACACGTTCATCATATACCGGGGGGAGTTCCTTGGGAAGCCTCATACCGCGAAAGAAGCCGTACGGATGCTCCGGATTCTTAACGGCGGGACACACTCGGTAATCACCGGCTTTACGATACTCGACACCGCGACCGGGAAAATGACATCGAGATCTGTCGAAACCAGGGTATACTTCCGGAAATTGAGCTCCCGGGAAATTCTTGCTTACGTGAGGTCCAAAGAGCCCCTCGATAAAGCCGGCGGCTATGCGATCCAGGGGCTCGGCTCGCTCCTGATACGAAGCATAGAAGGCGATTATTTCAATGTGATCGGCCTGCCTCTGGCCGCCGTCGCAGAGGCGCTGAAGGATTTTGGCGTCTTTATCCTCTGATTTATTGTTCGGGAACGGGGCAGCGGATTAGCATTGAAAAAATAGTCCCATATCCTTACTATATACCATGCACGGCAGACAGAAACAGCGGGTCCTTCTGCAAAAGCCTGTCAAGATTAACGGGAACATGGATGCGATCTGCTTCGATCTCAACGAAGAGGGGATGTATATCCAGACGGAAGCCAAGTTCGCCGCGAGCAGTGTGGTGAATGTCGACTTCGAGATCGACGGCAGGGCGATCAAGGTGAAGGCGTCGGTACGCCACCTCGATGAGGGGTTCGGCTTCGGCGTGAAGTTTATCAACCTGCCGCCGCAGGACAAGATTGCCATAAAAGAAGCGCTTCACCTCAGCGGGCAACTCTCCCAGGACCTGCCGACGGTCCTTATCGTGGACGGCAACGATCAGTCCAGAGCGATATATAATTACACTTTCCAACAGGAAGGCTTCAGGGTAGTCGAAACGCGGAACGGCAACGACGCATTCAAGATACTTCAGCAGACAAGACCGGATTTCGTAGTCATCGATAATAAAATAGAGGGTATCAACGCCTTCAAGATCCTTCAGTTCATGCAGACCCGGGATGATTTGAAGGAAATCCCCGCCATCATGCTTACCACAAGGTTTGTGGCCAACGAGGCCGACAAGACGCTATCGCTTGGGGTAAAAGAGTATCTCGTGAAGTCATCTACTTCGCCGAAGGTATTGATCGATAAAGTCCGGAGTATCCTGGGCGCGTAAGTCCCCCGGTTCGTCCGCCTTTGTCCTCAGCAGGGAACTCCGAAAAAATGCGACCTACTTCGAAAGATGTCCGGCGTTTTCGACCATAAGCTTCGTCACTGCCTGTACAAGGCGCGATGGGTCTTCCAGCTTCGATCCCTCCAGCAAAACAGCCTCACCATAAAGAAGTTCGCTGTATTCCTTCAGGATCGGGAGTCCGCGGTCTCTTTCGGCGATGGCCCTCATCGCCTCAATCAACGGATGTGCAGGGTTAATTTCCAGTATCCTCTGCGTCCGGGGCACTTCCTGGCCCATCGCCTGGAGGATCTTCTCCATCTTGGGATCGAGCCCCCCCTCCTCCCCCACAAGACAGCAGGCCGAATCTTTCAGCCTTCCCGAAAGTCTCACCTCTTTCACCCTGTCGCCCAGCTCTTCCCTGATAAGCTTCAGGAGCCCCTCGAACTTTTCCCTGGCTTCTTCCTTGCCTGAGGCGCCGGTCTTATCGAGGCTCACGTCGCCTTTCGTGACAGACTTCACTTTTTTTCCTTTATACTCGAAGAGCCCGCCCATGATAATATCATCGATCTCGTCGAGCATGATAAGCACCTCATATCCTTTGTCCCTGAATGCCTCTATGTACGGAGATCTCAGCGCCTCCTCATAAGTCGTCGCCGCAAGGTAGTAGATGTCGTCCTGGCCGGCCGGCATCCCGCCCAGATAATCCTGAAATGTCGTAAATGCACCGGGGCCGGTCTTCGTCGACGGGAAGAGGAGGAGGTCGGCGATCTGTTCCCTCCTCGAAAAGTCGTAGTGGATGCCCTCTTTCAGGACCCTGCCGAACTCCTTGTAAAATGCGACGTATTTCTCAAACTCGTTCTTTTTCATGTCCGCCAGTGTGTCGAGCACCTTCCTGACGATGTTCTTCCTGATAATTTCTATCTGCCGGTTGTTCTGCAGCATTTCTCTAGATACGTTAAGAGGCAGGTCGGACGAATCTACGACCCCCTTGATAAACCTCAGGTACTCGGGGATCAACTGCTCGCAGTGGTCCATGATCTGCACCCTTTTGACGTAAAGCGCAGGCCCGACCTTGAAATCTCTGTTGAGTATCCCAAGGGGCGACTTGGCCGGTATGAAAAGCAAGGCGACAAATTCAGAGGTGCCCTCGGCACGGTAATGGATCACCTCTGCGGGATCCCCGAAGTCATGAGAGACGTGCCGGTAGAACTCGTGGTAGTCGCTTTCCGACACCGCGGCCTTGTCCTTCAGCCAGATGGCTTTCCCCGCGTTCACCGTTTCCTGTTCCCGGACCTTTGCCTGTCCCTCTTTTTCGTCCTTCCTCTCGCGCTCTACTTCCATGACGATCGGATATTCGATATAATCCGAGTATTTTTTTATGATCGAGCGCAGTTCCCATTCGTCGAGATACTTCTTTTCCTCATCTTTTACATGCAAGACTATGTCAGTACCCACAGTATCTTTTTCGGATTCTTCCACCGTAAACGAGCCGTCCGCGGTCGATTCCCATACTGCGGCCTTTGACCCGCCGCCCGCTTTTTTCGTGCGGACAGTCACCTTGTCAGCCACCATGAATGCGGAGTAAAAACCGACGCCGAACTGGCCGATCAGCTC
>JAJYLU010000062.1 GCA_021787505.1 Nitrospirota bacterium
TACGGGTGAGCAATATAAGTGGCTCGAAAAGGTACTCCAGACTTCCAGCCAAAAACACAAATTTATTTTTGTTCACCATCCTCTATATCCCGAAAGAGGGGGCGGGCATCATTACGGCGGTAGTCTCGACAAGTATCCGAAAGAAAGGAACCGTCTTCAGAGGCTTTTTGCCAAGTACGGGGTGACCATAGTCTTTACCGGCCATGAACACCTTTATTTGCGGAAGGTAATAGACGGCGTGACTGAGATTATTACGGGAGGCGGCGGGGCCGCTCTCTATCCCGGGGAAAAGAAGGGAGGCTTCCATCACTTCTTACTAATTACCGTGGATCTGGATAGCGTCAAAGGAGAGGTAATTGATATTAACGGAAAAGTTGAAGATAGCTTTCAGCTATAAAAGAAAACTCTTCAATTCAGCCTCATACCCGCCCCTTCAGGCCTTGAATAGCCCCGCCTGAACCCTCATCGTTTATTTACAGTAAACATCAGACCGAGCATAAAAGAGTTTCTCGGTGCCTCCAGCAGTGGAAGAGAGTGCGTCCAGCACCCTCTTCCACTGCAAAAGGTCAACCCTGTTTTTCAGGACAGGCTATGACAGCCGGCGAGGTAAAGGCAACGCCGTCAGTAATGACCAGACCGTTTCTTTCCTGGTGAAAATTGACGGTCACCCAGTCGCCCAGTCTAATGTCATCGAAGTCTCTTGGTTCACTGCCCCGCATTATTACGGTTCCCCCTCCCACGGTGAACATCCGCAGTCCGGTCGCCCCGCTGTAGTTGGCACCGTAACAATATGAAGGGTCCAGGGTGAGAGTCCTTGATTCCCTGTCAAGGGCAACAACCTTTCCAGGGATAGTGAACATCTGGGACGTTACTCCCACATAAGGGGCCGGCGGAGCTGTGATCACGATATCCTCAGCTTCAGCAAGCCCGTTGCTTTCCTGGTAAAAGGTTACGGAGACCCAGTCGCCTACCCTGATATCATTTAGGCTCCTCGGCTGATCGCCCATCATCACTACGATATTCCGGTCCAATGTAAATACACGAACCGCCTTTGCGCCGCCGTAGCTGGGCCCATAATAATAGGAGGAGTCCACCGTCAGCGTTCCGGCATCTCTGTCAATAGATACCACTCTTCCGGGGACCGAAAACGTTTGAGACGCCGCCTCCGCATAGGCAACTGGAGGAGTGGTGATGGCTACTGCACCGGCCAGAACAAGTCCGTTGCCTTTTTCCTCGTAGCTGACAGTCACCCAATCGCCTACTCTGATATCCCTGAAGTTCAGCTGCTCACTGCCCTTCAACACTTTTGCGTCGTGCTTGAGAGCGAACGTATTTATCTTGTCTGCTCCGCCGTTATACGAGAGTGCATAATCAGGTCCGTAATAGGCGGCGACACTCATAGTACGTCTGGATGTGTCAATCGCAATAACTTTTCCGGTAAGAGAGAAAGCCTGGGCGCTGGTCGCTGTCGCAAGGGAGATCACAAAGACAGCCGCCAAAAGCATCGCCAGAAATTTCAGCGTCTTAGCCGTGTTAGTTGTTATTTTGTCTGTTGGAAACATGTTCTGTACCTCCTTTTCTTCTTTTTAACTTCTCTTTCTTGAACAAAAGTTGCAACTCACCTTTTGATTCCATCATATAAGTTGTTGCACATACACGCAACCTGGAGACGAATGGTCTTGGGCCGATTTTAAAATGGGATAACTCGCTGGAGCCAATCATCACGATTATTCTTTAAAGATTTGCATTTTTCACATCCTTTTATTGATTCTCTTCTGCTACCAATTACAGTAAAGCTGCCGGCTGCGCTATCCGCCCCTATGGTTCCGCTCTTTGGAGATTGTAGAGTTGGCGATACTGGCTATTCCGGGCTAATAGTTGTTCATGCGTTCCTTGCCCTGTTATCCGCCCCTCTTCTATCATCAGGATGAGATCCGCCCTCATAATGGTCGAAAAATTATGGGCTATGATAAAGCTCGTCTTCCCCTCCATAAGACGCCCCAGTGTCTCGTTCAGTCTTGCTTCTGTTGCCGCATCCAGTCCTGTGACCGGTTCATCGAGTATGAAAATCGGAGCATTCTTCAAGATTGCGCGGGCCAATACTATTCGCTGTCTCTGTCCGCCTGAAAGATTAGCCCCGCCCTCTTTGATAAACGTGTCGTATCCATTGGAAAGCCTGCTAATGAAATCATGGGCCTGCGCTGCACTTGCAGCGTTCACGATATCTTCAATGCTTGCGTCCGGCCTGCCGTATTCAATATTTTCACGAATAGTCCTGTGAAAAAGCATAGGTTCCTGAAGGACCACACTTATCTGTTCACGGAGGGATTTGAGAGTATATCGGCGAATGTCCTCCCCATCGATCAGAATTCGGCCTTTCACCGGGTCATAAAATCTAAGAAGCAGATTCACGATGGTGGATTTCCCTGTGCCGCTGGACCCGATCAATGCAACCGTCTCCCCGGGAGTTGCCCTGAAAGAAAGGTCTTGTAGGACCGGCTGTCCTTGCTCATAGGCAAACGCAACATTTTCAAAAACGACATCGCCTTTGAAGGGAGGTGCTTCTGCAGCGTCGGGTGCATCCGTTACTATGACTTTGGTTTCCAATATTTCCGCAACCCTTTCTCCGCACACAAGCGAACTGCTGAAGTTTATTATTAATTCTGAAAGCCCTCCCACCGGCTTATAGAGGTCCCGGAGGTAGGATACGAACACTATAAGGTCGCCGGGGGTTATAAAACCCGCAAGTGCCCTTCTTGCCCCGAGATACACAACTATCGCCGTCCCGACAGCAATGATCACTTCAACTACTCTTCCAAAGCCTTTGCTGACCCTCACTCTTTGCAAGGCCGCATCCAGGCTCTCTTCGCTTTCTTCGGCGAACCGCTTCTTTTCCTGCTCCTCGCGGGCAAATGCCTTCACGACATCTTTGGATGTCACGGTTTCCTGAACAAGAGTTGCAACTTCGCTCTCTTTGGCCCTTTTTTCACGCGTCAGTTCAGCAACCTTTGCGGAAAAATAGAATGATATCAAGTACAGGGGAGGTGCTACTGCAAGTGCCGACAGCGTCAACTGCCAATCCATCAGGAACATGGTTATGCCGATGCCGGCAAAGGTGAAAAAATAATTCACAAAAGTCTGGATGTGTTGTGTCAGCATAAGTTTCAGGGAATCGATGTCCGAAGTCAGCCGGACAACAAGATCGGCCGACCCGCCAGTCCTGTGCGCAAGCATTTGAAGATGCCCGAAAACCCTCTGCCGGATATCGTTAACTGCTCTTTCGCCCCCGTCCTCCATGAAATATTTGCGAGTGAAGGTAAAAAGACCTTCCAGAAGAAATATCCCTACTATAGCGACACATAAGAGGGCCAACAGGGTCATCTTGTCCTTGCCGGCAAAAGAACTGACAAACTCAATCCGATGCGGCATCGGCTTGTTCAAAAGAATATAGTCGAAGATAATTTTGAGGGGCCACGGCTTGAGCAGATTCATGAGCATGGCGGCGAAAAGAGCAAGATACGCGAGGGAGAACCGCTTCCAATACTTTCTTAAATGGGGACTGAAGCTCGTATAAACCCTGCCTATACCCCTCAGTTTGATGCCTTCAGGAAAGTAGGCGCCTTCCTCGATCTTTGAGAGCATACTATTTCTGAGTGGAAACACGGGCCAGATGATGCTCTGCTTCCACCAGCACCCTCCAGAGGTTTTCGCTCTCGCCCAGTTTAAGTTTGATGAGATAATAGCCGATGCTGAGACTGGTACGGGCCCTGAAGACTTCAATCTGCCGGAAAAAATCGTCGTCCGCCTGTTCAGCCTCATTCAGATATTTCTGAAGAAAAACAGCTTCGCTGACTTTGTTATGGACCTCCTGCATGCCGTAAAACTGGTTCCGGAACTGGGCGAGAAATGTGCCCACATCGAAGGCGGGCGGCATAGTATAGGAACTGCCGAAATCGATAGCAGCAACAAACCGGGACGAGGGTTCATCGGAATCCTGTCCGATAAAGATATTCTTTGGATGGTAATCTCCGTGCCCCTGCACCAGTTTCTCCGGGTGTTTACAGTATAGGGACGTTTCGAACTCGAAGACGCTGTCCATAATCTCCTGTGCCTTCCTGGTATGGGGATGACCGGTCTTGTAAAAGGCCGAGAGATATAGTTCGAGCCGCCGACGTTCGTCCGAGAAAAACTCTTCGGGAGGCGCAATCTGCAATCTGCAGTTGTGAAGGCGGGCCAGCCACTGGGCCGCCATTTCGAGACAATCCATTGCCTCCTGTGGCTCCGCCGCGACCAGTTTGTCGAAGAGGGTCCTGCCCTTGATTCCCTCCTCAATAGTCGTAAGGCTTTCCTCGTCATTACCGAGCGGCTTCGGGACACGAAATCTCCCTCTCTCAAACCCATGACGGCGGATCTCATTCATTATTTCCGACCTGCGTGCTGCCGAACGCCAGGTCGCGAAATCTCTGTGTTTCTTGATCACGTATCTTTCCCTGATATCGCCGCGCTTGCCGGTTCCGATTGTGATTTCCGTTACCTGGGTGCTGCTCGAGCCCGATCGCGGAATTTCGCTAAAAAAAGGACGGCAGCGACCTGCCCTGATTTCATGGGCCAGTTCCGCCATATTGGAGACAGGATGATCAAAAATTGTGGGATAAAGTCCGGCGTAACTTAATGCATGCGTATCCGTCCCGGCAATAGCATTGAACTTAAGATTATGCCAGTCACGGAGCCCGCGGCTGCTTTCGGCCACTGTATGATTCGAACTGAATATTTCGATGCCGTCGATAAGGGGATGAAACAGCCTGTCGCGGGTAGGGACATTTTCGTGCCGATAGGGATGTGCCCAGATGATTGCCGCATCTGGAAATTTTTTGCGAATATTCTCCACGGGAGTGCCGCTTTCTATTGAAACATCGGCACCGTACACGAGAACGTCACCAAGTTCCGGGGTAGTCACTTCCTGGCCGGACAGGATCAGGTAGTGATCGGGCACTTTGAGCCTTGCCCTTAATTCCTTAATCTCCCCCTGCGGCCAAAGGTAATGATGGTCGGTGAATATCGTACCCTGCAGGCCGATGTCAAAATTGTGCTGCGCGACATCAGAGGCACCTACATGACTGCAGCCGGAATGCTCGGCAGTGTGACAATGCATTTCAAGAATCATAATAATTCTGCACCACGAAGTACTACGTGTCTCCCATCGCTGACCGCGCTTACCGGCACCTTCATAAGGTACTCGGCAATACTGATATGACTGAAGACTTAACAAAGCCCTCAGCAAAGAACCACAAGGCGTTCCTTATTTTTCAAAATGGGACCGTACTTTATTGTATGACTCCTCAAGCTCGTCTTCGGCGGCCTGTATCTTTTGTTTTGCCTTCTCCCATTTCGACCTGCTTTTTGCTTCGAGTCCCTTCATCTCCTTCTTCAGCGCGTGGCGCTTCTTTTTCAATTTCTGCATGTCCTCTTTCATCTCTGCCCGCGCCTTTGCGCTCAGCTCCTTTGCCTTCGCCTCCAGATCGTCTATCTTTTTGTCCATCTCATCAAGTCTCGCCCTGGTCTTTCTCTTGAATTCCTCCCTCTCTTCGGAAAACTTTTCCTTTGTGGACATACCTCCTGACTCTTCCTTCACTGAAGCCTTCCCTTCTTCTCCACCTACACTTCTCGCGGGCCAGCTCAATAGAAGTACCATGAGAAAAGAACAGCAGGTGACGACAGGTATAATTTCGCTCCTCTTCATCTGATCCTCCTTACAGATTATTAATAGCATTAACTTCAATTTCCATTATGGCAAAATGGTGACCAAATGCAAGACGAAGCAAAAAGCGAACATATCGCTCAGTTGACAAAGAAGAACGGCATGATAGTATTTGCCTATACGTTGCTCTGCATAAATGTTTTCGTAAGATACCCTGTAGCACAAACATGGAATGGGAATTCGATGAAAGGAGAAAGAAAATGGGGAAGACTTTTATATTGCTCGGCGCTCTTGCAATTGCAGTTCTCGCATCTGGGACGGCCTGTAATGAAAAAGAAGAGGCGAAAAAGGGTGAGCCCCTTTTTAAACAGCATTGTTCTCCCTGTCATGCCGACGGCGGCAACAGTGTCAATCTCCAGAAAACCCTTCACAAGAAGGACCTGGAGGCAAATGGCGTGAAAACGGCGTCGGATATCATTGGCAAGATGAGGAATCCGGGACCAGGCATGAGACAATTCGATGAAAAAACGATTCCTGACAAGGAGGCAAAGGAGATAGCGGAATATATTTTGACGACGTTTAACTAAGCTATTTGGTCTATTTGCAGTCAAAGGACAAGTTAAGCAAAAGGAGAATGACATGCTGTGGACGATCTTTGTGATTCTCATGATCATGTGGCTTCTGGGCTTAGTCAGCGGGTATACGATCGGTGGATTTATACATATCCTGCTGGTCATCGCGATTGTCGTTGTGTTGATTAGAATCATCCAGGGACGAAATCCTTTATAAATGCCGCCAGCATCCAAAGCTGAAGAAGCCGAACGAGAAATCCGCGGGAAAGGATTCTTCCAGAAGCTGAGAGTTTACTTCAAATCACTCGGTCCGGGATTTATAACTGGAGCATCGGATGATGATCCATCAGGCATCGGTACTTATTCTCAAACCGGCGCCCAGTTCGGATATGCCAATCTCTGGACGCCCCTGTTCACATTACCACTGATTGCCGGCGTTCAGGAAATCTGCGCGCGGATTGCACTGCACACGGGAACCGGCATGGCTGATTTGATTCGGAAGCATTATCCCAGACCGGTGCTCTATTTCTGCATATCCTTGCTCTTCGCGGCCAACACCTTAAATATCGGTGCAGATTTGGGCGCAATGGCTGCATCATGCCAGTTACTGCTCGGCCTCCCCTTCGTAGCCTGGCTCGTCATGATGACTTTCATGAGCACTTTCCTCGAGATCTTCGTGAAATACAAACAATACGCCCGGTTTTTGCGGTTCCTGACTTTGTCGTTATTGGCTTATATACTGGTAGTCTTCGTTACGCCGCAAGATTGGAGGCGGGTTTTACTAAAAACCTTTATTCCTACTATACGACTCAATAAGGATTTCATGATGAATCTCGTCGCAATTCTCGGAACGACTATTTCACCTTATCTTTTTTTCTGGATAGCCAGCCAGGAAATCGAGGAGGAGATCGACGAAGGAAAAGTGACGGCCGAGGCGCGCAAGAAAGTTTCAAAAATTGAATTGAAGTGGATGCGAACGGATGTTATATCGGGCATACTTTTCTCCAATCTTGTCATGTGGTTTATCGTAGCAACTACCGCTTCAACCCTTTTCCGCAACGGCATTGTGAACATCGACAACGCGACTCAGGCAGCAGAAGCGCTAAAGCCGATTGCCGGTAATTTCGCCTATCTGGTCTTCACCGCGGGGATTGTCGGGACAGGATTACTCGCTGTACCCGTCCTTGCCGGATCGGCCGCCTACGCCGTTGCCGAAACATTCAGGATGCGCGAAGGGCTGTATCTGAAGCTACGTGAGGCACCCGGATTTTACGGGGTCATCGCCTTCTCGACCCTTATCGGCTTTGTCATCAACCTGATCGGCATTAACCCTATCCGAGCTCTTTACTATTCAGCAGTTCTGAACGGGATCGTCGCGCCGCCTCTGCTCTTGATCATTATGCTGATCGGCGGCAATCATAAGATCATGAAAGATAAGGTAAACGGCCGCATCTCCGGCACATTAGGCTGGATCACAACAGGTGCTATGACTGCCGCTGCGGTAGCGTTGCTCGTCACGATGAGTTCAGGGCGGTAAGAAGGCGAATTCGGTCTTTCAGGCCTTATGCTCTCCCGCTCATTTCCCCTGGTTCAGGGAGAGATTATCTTTCCCGGACCCCGTCATCCGATGTAACGCCAAAATGATAATGTCCTAAATAGCCAAAATAGAAATGTCCTATCAAGGAGCTGTTACACTGCCTCTTTTAGAGAGGAGAGGTGATGGCGG
>JAJYLU010000063.1 GCA_021787505.1 Nitrospirota bacterium
TCATCTTTACTTTTATGTTCCTGAAATTCGCATCAGGGCTTGTCCTTTATTGGCTCGTCAACAACCTCCTCAGCATCATACAGCAGTTCTTCGTGAACAGAAAACTCGCGAAGGAAAGCACCTGATCCGATCCCCGTATTCGCCTTATCCTTTATACTGTAAACTATCTTTATGAATCTTCCCGACGACACAATCGCAGCGATATCAACCCCTGTAGGCCAGGGCGGCATAGGCATCGTCAGGCTAAGCGGCCCGCGAGCGAGCGAGATCGCAGACAAGGTCTTCAGGCCCGGCGGGAGGAAAGGCCTCGCAAAGGCGAAGACATTTTCAATGATGTACGGCCACGTGGTCGATCCAGCAAGCGGCAGAGAGATCGACGAGGTGCTTGTGACGGTGATGCGGTCGCCCCGTTCCTATACGAAAGAGGATGTGGTCGAAATAAACTGTCACGGGGGAATGGTTGCGGTGCGGGGACTCCTCGCACTCCTCCTGTCGGAGGGTGCGCGGCTTGCGGAACCGGGAGAATTTACAAAAAGGGCTTTTCTCAACGGAAGGATAAGCCTCACACAGGCCGAGGCTGTGATGGACCTCATCTCGGCGAGGACCCGGGAGAGTATGAAGCTGGCGGTAGATCAGCTCAAAGGGAGACTTTCCGAAAAACTGGGCAGCCTTAGGGAATCCCTGATCGAAGTATGCGCGCACGCCGAGGCATATATCGATTTCCCTGAAGAAGAGATCGAGACAAAGACCTGCGAGGAATTGATCGCGCGTACCGGGGAGATAAAAGCCGAACTCGAAGGCCTGTCGAAGACTTTTGAAGAGGCCCGTTTTTTCAGGGAAGGACTCTCGATAGCGATCGTGGGAAGACCGAATGTCGGGAAATCTTCCCTTTTGAATGCGCTTCTAAAAAAAGACCGCGCTATCGTCACCGAAATACCGGGGACGACGCGGGACACCATCGAGGAATACCTTAATATACAGGGACTGCCGGTCAGGATCGTCGACACCGCGGGGATCAGGCATTCCGCTGAGGCGGTCGAGCGGGAGGGGATCAGACGAAGCCTCGACGCCCTGCAGTCCGCTGATTACGCAATCGCAGTACTGGACGGAAGCGAGCCGCTGCATGCCGACGACATGGAGATACTCGAAATAATAAAGTCCAAGGCCGCGGTCATCGCGATCAACAAGTCGGACCTCGCACCACAGATTTCCCCTGACGAGGTTTTCTTGCAGGCAAGGCCGTATATCCGGCTCTCCGCACTTCGCGGCGAGGGGATCGAAGAGCTGAAGTCCATGATATTCCGAGCCAACCTGAAAGACTGGGAGGAGGAGCGGGAAGGGGTAGTCGTCACGAACATCAGGCATAAACAGGCGCTGGACCTGGCTGCCGCAGCCCTCGGACGTGCGGCGAAGATCCTCGCCGAGAATCGCCCGCTCGAGATCTTCTCGATCGAGTTGAGGGACGCCGCCGACAGCATCGGAGAGATAACCGGCGCGATAACGACCGACGATATCCTGAACAGGATATTCGACGATTTCTGTATAGGCAAGTAGCAGAGAATTTTGTAGAATGGAAAGATAAAAAGTCATGCAGTCGAAAATCGTATATGTGATAGGCCACAAGAATCCGGACACCGACTCGATCTGCTCGGCGATCGGCTACGCCCATTTCAAGAACCTGACGGACAAGAGGTTCCTCTTCACCCCGGCGCGTGCCGGCAAGACCAACGAGGAGACGCGGTTCGTTCTTGACCGCTTCGGGGTCCCCGCCCCCAACGAGGTCGAAAGCCTTGCAGCCACGGTGAGCGATCTCGTGATGAAGAGGCCGGTTTCCGTTCATATCCGTGATTCGGTCCAGGCCCTCGCCCTGCTCATGAGGGAAAAAAACGTGAGGGCTGTCCCTGTTGTGGACGACGCCGGCAGGTTCTCGGGCATCGTCGGGCTGAAGGACATCGCACGTCATTACATGGAAAGCGTGGGATTTACCGACATCACCGGTGCACCGATAAGCCTGGACATCTTTATCAGGACACTCGAAGGCAGGGTGATCAGCAACTCCGGAAAAGTACAGCTGCTCACCGGGAAGATCTTTATTGCCGCGATGCAGAAGGGCTCTATCCTGAACAGGGTCGGGCAGGGGGACATCGTGATCGTCGGGGATCAGCAAGACGTCCAGATGGACCTTATACGGGCTGGATGCGGCGTCATCATCGTCTCGGACGGTATTCCGGTCGGCAATGAGGTTATCGCCGCCGCGGAGGGGCGCGGGACACTACTCATCTCATCGCCGCATCAGGCCTTTGCCACGGTCCAGTTGATGACGATGTCTGAGCCTGTCTCTTCGATCATGTGCAGTGAGAACCCGTCAGTCGGGCTCTATACGCCGATTTCGGAACTCAGGGAAAAGATCCTCGAATCCGAGTACCGCTCGGCAGTGGTTGTCGACAGCGACGACAGGCTGATCGGCTTTGTGACGCGGACCGACCTTCTGACCCCGGTACGGAAAAAGGCGATCCTGGTGGACCACAACGAGGTATCGCAGGCGGTCGACAACATAGAAGAGGCCGAAATCCTCGAGATCATCGACCATCACCGTGTCGGCGATATATCGACTGTCGCCCCTATCTATGTCTACAACGATCCGATAGGAAGCACGTGTACGGTAGTGGCGGGAATGATGTTCCTCCACGGGGTGCATATCCCCCCGGAGATCGCGGGACTCCTCCTCTCGGGTATCCTTTCGGACACCCTGATCCTCACGCTCTCTACGACCACGGACAGGGACAGGACCGCGGCGGAGCGTCTGGCCGAGATCGCGGGCGTCTCGATCAAAGATTACGGAAAAGAACTGCTCCGGGCCAGCATAAGCATACAGGGAAAGACCGCCGCCGAGCTTATCGCGGCCGACTTCAAGGAGTTCCTGATAGACGGCAGAAAGTTCGGGATAAGCCAGATGATGGTCCTTGATTGTAAGGACATCGACCTCAGGGAAGAGGAGTTTCTGGCTGAACTGGAGCGACTCAGGACGGCGAACAATTACGACCTTGCGGCACTGCTTGTCACGAACCCGCTCAGCGCAAAGCAGGAGAGGGTCCTACTGAAAGGCGAGACCTGGATAGTCGAGAAGGCCTTTCATGTGAAGGTCGAGGACAATACCTGTATCCTGCCCGAGGTGCTCTCCCGGAAGAAGGACTTCATCCCTGCGCTCGGCCGCGCGCTCAGCATGAGCAGGCGGGGCGGGTAGATCTGCGCTCCGGTTTTTAATCCCCTTCGGAATTTTGTATACTATATGACTATATCTGCCGGAGCACTCCGAATGTGCCGGTGTGGTGGAACTGGCAGACGCGCCGGACTCAAAATCCGGTGGGGGCAACCCCGTGTCGGTTCGATTCCGACCACCGGCACCATATTTTTCAGTGGCTTATGCCCTGTCCGACCCAGGCGCAAGCCGGCGTCGTTCTTCTGACAAAATGCACCGCGTTATACAGGATACAATAATTTCTGTTTCTTCCTATAACCGAAACTGTCGCTCTTTTTGCCTCAGGTGTAAGGTTACTTCTGGAAGAAACGCAATGCGTTTAGTCGGGTCTGCTATCAATGACGCCTACGAACCGGGTATAATGATAAAAAAGGAGGTCGCTATGTTTGAAGGATTGTTCCAGCCACTGCATCTGATAGTGATACTGGCCATTGTGCTTATCATCTTCGGGCCTGGAAAACTTCCCGAGATTGGTGCCGGGCTCGGTAAGAGCATAAGAGAATTCAAAAAGGCTATGTCTGATGCAAACAAGGATATTGACGTTACCCCGCAGCCAAAGGAAATAACATCTCCCACGACGATGGAGGCGAAGCAGGAGACGACCCAGAAGGAAACCGCCAAGGGAAACTAGAGCTGTTAAAAAAGAAGCGCCCCGGAGTGGAGAAGACACCCCAGGCGCTTTTTACGGAAAGTAACTGGATGATACAATTTTTGGATCTTATCCATAAAACTGCATAATCACTTACCAGCTTCTTACAACTTGTGAGACAGTGGGCAAAAGATAGTGAACTTTCTAGTGAGTCTTGAGAAACGAAGTAAGTTCTTTGGAATACTAGTGGGATTTGCACTCATCGGAGCAGTAGGTTTCCTGGATTTCCTGACGGGGTATGAAATCGCATTTTCGTTATTCTATTTGATTCCCATTTCTCTAGTCACCTGGCTCACAGGCCGCCGGCTCGGAATAGTGGCGTCTCTTGCCAGTGCCGCAGTTTGGCTTATTTCGGATTTGGCGGCAGGGAATTCATACTCGCATCCTGGCATCTATGCTTGGAATACACTCATGGGATTTGGTTTCTTTCTTATAGTCACGTTCCTGTTGTCAACATTGAGAAAGGCAATGGAACATGAGAGAGAATTATCCCATACGGACTATTTGACCGGTGCAGTGAATTCACGTTTCTTCTTTGATTTGTTGGAAATAGAAATTGACCGCTCCCATAGATATGAACATCCGTTTACTATAGCCTATATCGACATAGACAACTTTAAAGTTGTGAATGACCGGTTCGGACATTGCATAGGTGACCAAGTTCTCCGCGCTGTGGTCAAGCAGGCTAGAAAGCATTTGCGGAAAACAGATGTGGTTGCGCGGCTCGGCGGCGATGAATTTGCATTGCTATTGCCAGAAACTGACCAGGATTCCGCTCACATTGCACTTTCTAAGCTTCAAAGCGACATCGCGGCAGAAATGCAACAAAGCAATTGGCCGGTGACACTTAGCATCGGTGCATTGACTTGCGTTGACGCGCCCCATACAGCAGAAGAACTAGTTAGAATGGCTGACGATTTGATGTACTCAGTAAAACGTGGCAGCAAGAATGCGATCAAATGCTTAACTTGCACGGGCGGACCCTTGCGGCCAGCCGACATCGCGCCCTAACGCGACTGACACATCGGTTCTGCACATTTTTTTTCGAAAATCCTCAACAGTTTCAATCCTTAAGTAGCTCTTTTGTTTGTCGGTGCAAGCAAAAAAAATCGTCTGAAGAGATAAAATGTTTTTGTGCCTGTCTACCTGTAGATCGTCATGATTTGACCTGACTGTATCCGATAATGTATAGAAAAGAAGACCCATTGATTGCAATGGATCATTCCATGCCTTCAAGGGGTTAGGAGATTCCGATGAAAAATCCTTTTCCGTTCTCAAAATCCGGTGGGGGCAACCCCGTGTCGGTTCGATTCCGACCACCGGCACCATATTTTTCAAGAGGCTTGAGACCCGAAATCTTTAGGGCTGTTGTTCGGATCAAATCAAAAAACCTCGTTTCCTTCACAGAGATTTAAGAGTTCCGCAAGCACCAATACCTGTGCCCACCGGCCGCTACCCATACTTGAGTAAGGCAAGACTCTATTTGTCTTACACAAATGATCGACCGGAGGTGATGGATGTCGGGGGTGTACGTCATTTTTTGTTTTGCAGGGGCAATTCATGAATTGCCCCTGCTTGCTGCGCCCTTTGTGTTACTGCTGTACCAGTTCGACCCGCCGGTTCTTGGCCTTACCTTCATCTGAGCCGTTCGATGCGACAGGAGAAAGGGATGCCATGCCGAAGGCCTTAAGGCGTGCGGCTGCGATCCCGTGCTTGCCGGTCAGGGTTTTGACAACCGCATTCGCACGGTCCTTCGAGAGTTTCATATTGGAATCGAGCGAGCCTACGTTGTCGGTATGGCCTACTACATACAGCCTCAGCGAGCCTTTGTTTTTGAGGAGCTTCGCTATCTCCGATATGGCGGCGTCGGATTCCGGCTTGATGTCGGCCTTGCCGGTGTCGAAGTATATGCCGTAGACGGAAACGTGGCCGGTGGTACTGATGTCGTTGCCCATGGCAGCAGCGTCAGCCGTCACCTCCTGCTTCATGCCTTCTTTTTCGACGATCGTAAGCTCATAAGAGGAGTCAGTTGCTTTTACATGGACCCATGTTTCTTTGCCTCCCTTCTGAACCATGATAGTCGAAGACCGGAAGACGCCCCATTGGCCGGCAACATCAACTAGGACCTTACCGCCGATATTCTTGAGTGCATTTTCGACGTTTCTGACGATCTTGAGGTTCCCGGGCTTGGCGGCACCTTTGTCGAGATCATATCGGATAACGTACTTGTGGCCCTCGACGTTTACCGGGACAGGCTTTTTGTTCTGGTCGACAGTAAATTTAAAGCTGTCGAATTCGATGTCCTTATAATCAGATATATGGAAGTTTGGCATCCTCGAAAGCAGGGGGTGATCCTTGGACCCTTTTTTGTCCTGCGCTGCGGCCGAGAGTCCAACAATTGCCAGAACAAAGAAAAGACTGAAGACTGCTGCCGTGATCTTTTTCATATTACTGCCCTCCGCGTAAATAAAATTGCATTAGGATATAGCATGGAAGCAAACAATGTAAAGACAGTATTTCTGGTGTCTGTCAATGCGCAAACGTCCTCAGTACATTTTCCAACTCGCCCTAAAGATAACGCCCCCGCCTTCAGCTCCCCCTCTTAAGCTAAGAGGGGGTTAAGGGGAGTTATGATTTTCAGACGGTGCTAGAACCTGCCCGCGGCAGGCAGGCTCGCCTAAATTTTCGAAAGGGTGTAATTTCCGACCTTCTTTAACCTCTTCATCCATCACGCTGTCGGCATGGATCTCGATGACCTCAGCGAGGGTCAGAAAGACGATCTTCTTCATCAACCGGCCAGTTTCTTAAGCGTCTTTCCGTGTTTCTTGTTGACCTTTTGAAGTGCGGCGCGGAATTTTGCCTCGCGGTGTGCATCCTGTACCGGAGAAATAATAAGGTTTTTGCCGTCTGTTGCTATTTCAAGCGGCGTATCCATGCCTATCTTGAGGATGTCCAGGATCGGCTTGTCTATAATCAGGGCCGCACTGTTGCCATGAGATACCATCTTCTTGATCATACGTACCTCCTAATCTAATGTATACACGTTGTATAACCATATAAAAGCCCCTGTCAACAGGCGGTCATAGGCTGTCTGTATCAGAAGCTTATGAGCACGAGTATAATCGGCGCTCTCGTCTCTCTCGGTGGTAAGCCGGCATGAAGCCCAGTTTATAGCACTGATTGCGCATTCACGTTTTTTTGTTTCCGAACGCGGAATGTTGAAAATGATTTCGAGAAGTTCCGCGGCCTCGGCAGCCAGAGCCATCGAGAGATTTTTTGGGGTGTGAAATTGGTCCCGGTTGCGGACTGCAGCGAACTGGTCAAGGCGGTTGCGGATTTGGTCAAGGTTCATAAAATGGGATGTGTCCCTATTTTCTACCATGATGACATGAGCCTTAGACGCATTTTTACAAGGCATATTTGTGTAAAGTAAAATCTCTTTTGCTTTACACAAATGACGTAGTGTCCGTTTTGCTTGGCACAAAAAACCCCGTCTTTTGATGTTTTTTGAACTAACTTGCCGTTCATTAGTGTCTCGATTCGACTTGAGCGCCCAACAAGGTGAGATTCTCACGTTTTTAGAATATTGCTCACTTTCCGATAAACACGCAAGCCATGGGAACAAGGGCGGTCGTAGCTCCCGCAGCTTTTGTCCAGTAGTTCTTCTTCCGCGGCGCTAATCTTCCGCTTGTCTTCGACTGCAGATTGAGCTGAAGCCCATAATATGGCTTATTCATTTGCTGCCCGCCGGAATAGGTGTTCGGACGACTCCGGAACGAGTGTTCGAGTGAGCCCGGAATTCGCACTTTAACGGCGGTGGCTCTTTGCATCCGTGAGGCATATGAGCTATACAAGCAGGGTTCTATTCGTTCACACAAGTCCTTCGAACTTAGAAATCCTTAGCCCTTGCTTGGAAGGACTATGCCTTTCACGGTCAGTCGTTTAGCATAATCGGAAGACAGCCCTTTTCTTGAAGGTCAGGCCTGCCATAATCTGAGCCCTCTTGTGCCCGCCCCTTTTTTTTCATATACTTAACAAAGTGAGACCACG
>JAJYLU010000064.1 GCA_021787505.1 Nitrospirota bacterium
GAAAAGGCTAACGAACCGCTTGATAAGGTCCTTTGTCTCGACCTCGAACCTCTCGGCGATAAGGAGAAAAGTCTCTTCGAGCCTGCCGGCCTCTTCTCCGACCGTGACCATCTGTGTAACGATCGCGGGAAAGACACCGCTTTCCCGCAGGGGCTGGGACATCCCCCTGCCCTTGCTGACCCCCTCTTCTACCACCGCAAGACGCTTCGCGATCATTTCGTTGTCGACCACTTCTCTGGATATCCTGATCGCCTCGATTATCGGGACCCCGCTCTGCAGAAGCGTCCCGAACGTCCTCGAAAATCTCGATATGATGAGCTTCATGCTCAATTTCCTCAGCACCGGCAGCTTCAGTTTCAGCCCATCGATGTATGCCCGGCCTTCGGCCGTATTCGAATATCCCCGGACCATGAGGACAGCAGCCCCAACAGCGGCAAGGACAACCCACCAGTATGAGGCAAAGGCATCGCTTACCCGGATCAGGACGATGGTCGGCAGGGGAAGTGCCTGCCCCATATTGGTGAAGATCTGCGAGAACCTCGGGATCACATATAGCATCAGCACCGCGACCGCAAGCCCGCCCACCACGGTAAGGAGGACCGGGTATATCAGCGCCGATATGATCTCCTGTTTGAAAGAAATGGTAGTCTCGAGAAAAGAGACAAGCCGCTTGATCACCGTATCGAGGATACCGCCCGTCTCCCCTGCCTTTATCATGTTCACATACACCTTAGGGAAGATCTTGTGCTTGCCCATCGCATACGAAAGGGAATTACCCTTCTGGATATCCACGTAGACTTCCCTGATGATCGCACGAAAGGCCTTTTTTTCGGAGTGCTCCGAGAGGACGTACAATGCCCTATCGATGGGCAGACCGGAATCGAGGAGGTTCCCGAGTTCCTGGGTAAAGGTGAGAAGGTCCTTGGAGGTGACCCTCTCAAAAAAAGAGATTTCCTTCGATTCGGACATCCTGATACTCAGCGGCATAAGTCCCTTTTCCCTTAGCGATGATTTGAGGGTAGACTCATCCGAATACGAGGCGCTCTCCCGTATCTTTCTGCCGGAAGAATCGACCGCTTCATAGACATATAACGGCATTCATTATATTATCACACGGTTCCCCGGGGGGGCAAACGGCACGCCCTCTCAGAATCCACCTAAAGCAAATGACGTTAGGCCATCTGCCCTCTCATTCCTAAAACATTAATGTTTACCTCTGGTCACCGGAGATGATACAATCCCCCTATCCCCATGGCATACAAAAGCATAAAGGACTGGCCCGAAGAAGAGAGGCCGAGGGAAAGGCTTCTCAGGCACGGTCCCGGAAGCATATCCGACGCGCAGCTGCTTGCGATACTGCTCAGGACCGGGGGGCAGGGCAAGAGCGCGATGGACATGGCGATCGAACTTATCGACAAGTTCGGCGGTATCAGGAACATGGAACAGGCGTCCCCCGCAGAGTATTGCTCGGTAAAAGGTCTCGGGCAAGCAAAGGCAGCCCAGCTGAAGGCAGCTCTAGAATTGGGCAGGCGACTGCAGAGAGACTCCGGGAGCAAAGGCCCCGTCTTTTCTTCCGGGCAGGACGTCTATTCCTATTTCTACCCGAAATTCGCCGGATTGAAAAAAGAAGTCTTTCACTGCGCCATGCTCGACGTGAAGAACAGGGTGGTAAGGGACTCAAAAATATCCGAAGGCACACTCACTTCTTCCTTGATCCATCCCCGTGAGGCGTTCAGGGACGCCATAAAGGAATCGGCGGCCTCCGTGATATTCGCTCACAACCATCCTAGCGGAGACCCCAGTCCGAGCCGCGACGATATCCTGATAACCGCAAAGCTCGAAACCGCCGGCGAGACCGTCGGGATCAGGGTCCTCGACCATATTATCATCGGCGAAGGACAGTACGTGAGTATGCGGGAGAAAGGTTATTTGAAAGGTAAATGAAGTATAATAATTCCTTCAGGGGGCAAATATAGGTGCAGATTTTTTATCTGCCGAGGCGAGGTTATTACATATGAAAGTACTTGTCATAGGCGGAGGAGGCAGGGAGCACGCTATCGTGTGGAAGCTCTCGCAGAGCAAATCGGTCGACAAAATCTACTGCTGCCCCGGGAACGCCGGCATCGCGGATATCGCCGAATGCATCGACGTAAACCAGGACGATTTCCGGTCGCTCCTTGATTTCGTGAAATACGAGTGGATCGACCTTACCATCGTCGGGCCGGAAGCCCCTCTTTCGAAGGGGATCGTCGACCTCTTCGAAAAAGAAGGCAGAAGAATTTTGGGGCCGACGAAGGCCGCCGCCCGGCTCGAATCGAGCAAGGTTTTTTCAAAAGATCTTATGCGGTCGCACGGCATACCGACCGCCGACTACAGGGTCTTCACTTCCTACCTGCACGCCGAGGAATACGTCAAGTTCAAGGGCGCTCCGATTGTGCTTAAGGCTGACGGACTGGCTGCGGGCAAGGGGGTTTTCGTCGCCGCCTCGGTCGACGAAGCAATGGACGCCCTCAGACAAATCATGAAAGACAGGGTCTTCGGGGAGGCTGGCGACAGGGTACTGATAGAGGACTGTCTCCGGGGAGAAGAGGCCTCTTTCATGGCTTTTACCGACGGCCAAACAATCGTGCCTATGGTAAGTTCCCAGGACCACAAGCGGATCTTCGATAACGATCAGGGACCGAACACCGGAGGCATGGGGGCGTACAGCCCTGCCCCGGTCATCACGGAGGAACTCCAGGCTGTTGTGATGGAGAGGGTCATGAAGCAGACAATCAGGGCGCTGAAGTCCGAAGGGATAACGTACAAGGGGATATTGTACGCAGGCCTTATGATCGACAAGGGCAAACCTTATGTGCTCGAATTCAACTGCCGGTTCGGGGACCCTGAAACACAGCCGGTCCTCTCGAGGCTGGAGTCGGACCTTATGGAGGTTGCGATGGCGGTGACGGATGAAAAGCTGTCGGAGATCAGGGTCGAGTGGAAGAAAGACCCCTCGGTATGTGTAGTGCTCTCTTCGGAAGGGTATCCGGGAAAATACAGGAAAGGGGACGCGATCACCGGCATCGACGCGGCGAACAGGCTGGAGGGCGTGCACGTATTCCACGCGGGGACCGCCTTCAAAGACACCGATACCGTAACCTCAGGCGGAAGGGTGCTCGGCGTTACTGCCACAGGGAGCACGATCGCCGCGGCCAGGAAGAGGGCTTACGAGGCCGTGGAAAAAATACATTTCAGGGGCATGCACTACAGAAAGGACATCGCCGACAGGGCGTTGCAAAGGGAGAGTGAAAAATAGGAAGTACAGGGAGCGGACGCGGACAAAAGTAGGAGGGACGATATGAAACCGAAGGTATTGATACTCATGGGAAGCGATTCGGACCTGCCGGTAATGGAGGAGACGGCAAAAACGCTTGACTCATTCGGCATATCCTGCCGCATGACGGTCGCCTCTGCCCACAGGACGCCCGGACTCACGCTGAAGCTTGTGAAAGAGGCCGAAAAGGACGGCGTCGAAGTCATCATCGCAGGCGCGGGCATGGCGGCCCACCTCCCGGGGGTCGTCGCCTCTCATACGGTACTGCCGGTTATCGGCGTGCCCCTTGATGCGTCTCCGCTCAAGGGAGTGGACGCGCTCCTCAGCATGGTCCAGATGCCGCCCGGCATTCCCGTCGCCACGGTGGCGCTCGGAAAGGCGGGTGCGAAGAACGCAGCCATACTCGCGGCCCGGATCATGGCGGTAGGAAATCCGTCCCTCACAAGAAAACTCCTCGCCCATAAAAAAGAGATGGCGAAAGAGGTAGAAGAAAAGGCCGCCAGGCTCACAAAAAGAAGTTGATGCATACCCACATAGACTGCTTCCCCTGTTTCTTCAGGCAGACAACGATCGCCCTGGCGCAATTTTCGGACAATCACGCCCTGCGCGAGGAAGTGATCAAAGAGGTGCTCCCTGTCATGCAGCGTGCGGACACCGCCAGACCGCCAGCCTATACAACAACCTTAATTCACCGTCTCATCCGGGAGAAGTTGGGGCGGGACCCCTTCAAGAAGGTAAAAAACGCATATAACTCCCTTGCTATGGGACTTTACGCGGAGCTGAAAGCCAGGACAAGACGGTCGGAGGACCCTTTATGGACTGCAGCGAGGCTTGCCATCTCCGGCAATGTGATAGATTTCGGGATATATACTTCTATCGATATCGAAAGCTCGATACTCCGCTCTCTTGAAGAGCATATCGCGGTCGACGATTATGAGATGTTCAGGGAGGATCTGGACCGGTCAGAGGAGATACTCTACCTGCTCGACAATGCAGGCGAGATAGTCTTTGACAGGCTTCTTATCGAGGAACTCGCCGCGATGGGGAAAAAAGTCAGGGCCGCAGTAAAAGGCTCGGCTGTGCTCAACGACGTGACGGCCGAAGATGCCAGACAGACCGGGTTGCAGGACATCTGCGAGGTGATCGACAACGGATCTGACGCTATCGGCACGATCCTCGAATGGGCCTCCCCTGAGTTCAGGGCGCATTACGCCGGGGCAGAACTCGTCATAAGCAAAGGGCAGGGGAATTTCGAGACCCTCACCGGAAACGGAAAGAAGACGTACTTCCTCTTTCAGTCCAAATGTGATGTGGTCTCTAAAGAACTAGGCCTTTCACCCGGATCGATGCTGCTCAAGAAATCCTGAATCGGCTGGATAGATAATGGATCAGAAATAAAAGATAGACGTTTATCTCCTTGGTCCCCGTGTCCCCGGTCCCCTTCTTTCCCTGAAACCGCCCTGTTCCCTTCTCTCCTGCGGTTTTGCCTCGTTGACGACAATCGATCTGTCCATAAAGGGCTTTCCGTTAAACAGGTCAATCGCCTTCTTGCCGTCTTCCTCGGACGCCATCTCGACAAAGCCGAACCCCCTGAGCCTGCCGGTGGCATTGTCCTTGATAAGCTTCACGGACAGCACCTCTCCTGCCTGCGCAAAGAGTTCGCGGAGATCATCCTCGGTCGCCTTGAACGAGATGTTCCCAACGTAGAGTCTCATCGTACCCATTCTTCCTCCTTGAGTTTTCACTGCCCCGCACGGTCACAAACCGCAGGGGATAGCCTAAATATACTTATCCTTTTGGGCTTTGTCAAGAAATAAATAACAGCCTTTCTAAAGAAAATATTACTATGCTACTATGTTGTATATTTATGCACGTAATAAAGATTTTGGACGAAAACACAACTGACGCGGTGGCCGCGGCTGCCGGGGTAATCAGAGGGGGAGGCATCGTCGCTTTTCCCACAGAGACCCACTACGGACTCGGAGCGGCGTATCACGATGTCGCTGCGCTAAAGAAACTCTTCACGCTTAAGCGCCGTCCTGAAGAAAAACCTATACCGCTGATAGCCGGAAACGAGAAGGCACTGGGACTCGTCGCCCGACAACTCGATGACCGGGCCGTCAGCATCATCAAGCAGTTCTGGCCGGGTCCCCTGACCCTTCTTCTTCCGGCAAGGGCGGGACTTCCCCGCCTTTTGACCGCCGGCACCGGCACTGTTGCGGTGAGGATGCCCGGCAGGTCGTTCGCCCTTG
This sequence comes from Nitrospirota bacterium, assembly GCA_021787505.1. Classification (GTDB taxonomy): domain Bacteria; phylum Nitrospirota; class Thermodesulfovibrionia; order Thermodesulfovibrionales; family UBA6898; genus Sulfobium. Next base: position 5,569 of record JAJYLU010000064.1, read on the forward strand.
AGCTTGCCCGCGCACTCGAAGTCCCCATTACCGCTACGAGCGCTAACATCTCCGGAAGCCCCCCGGCCGATGATGCAGCCGGGGTGACGGGGTATTTCGACGAAGGACTCGATCTGCTCGTAGACGGTGGCAGGACACCGGGCGGCGCCCCTTCGACGATCGTCAGGCTCTCAGGCGAAACTATCATCCTGGTGAGGCGGGGACAGATACCTTTTGATGCGATACTTGCTGCGATGAAGACAGCCGCGGGCAAAAAAGATCAGTAGTGAGAGGCGCATCGATCACGCAGTATGCCGCAACCGCGCAGGCATGAATTTCACGGAAGTCCTGAAGGCAGGAGGGTATTCTACAGTCGGCCGGTCTCCCGATATCCCCGGACGTACATTTTGAGCGCGCGCAGGATGAGCCAGTCGAGGGAAACACCGTTGTCCGAGGCGATGCTGATCAGCCCGTCAATCACATCTTTCCCTATCGTCGGCTGCGCGGAGAGGTCGCTCTTCTTGGGTCCTGCCGCGGGATCCGGCACTGCGGGCCCCTCATTGCCCGACGACCTTTTCACATGCTCGTCCCTCAGAAGTCCCATAAGGCCGGAGACATCTCCATCCCGGACCGCCTTAAGCACTCCTACCGGCGGCTGAGGAACGGAGCCGGCCGTATCCCGGTCCCCGGACGCTTCCGCGTTACCCGAAGGTCTGGCGAAAGAGGAGATGCCGGTCATGCCCATCAGCATCGACACGAGCGCTCTGGAGTATTCGCCGTCCGGGATCTTTTCCCCGAAAAGCTCTTCCAGCCTGCCCTCGGCAGCCGCCCTGGCAATATCGTCCGCCATGAGCGGAGGCTTCTCCTTGTCTTCGAAACGCGACTTACGGCCGAAGGCTGAAGTCTCCGGCTCCGGCAAAGGCCTGTCCCTTTCTCTCTCAGACATCTTCTCTTCTCCTTCTATTCACTATAACACTTTTTTTTGCGGCAGATATAGCCATCGGTAAAAAGCAGGAGACTGAGGACGTTAAGTACGGATCCCTTCATTGTAGTGGTCTTTCCCTGGATGTGTCTTTCTGATCAGCGAAAGGTCGAAAATCTCGGATGAGGAAAGCCCCCGCCCGATATACCCGAGTCTCTTCAATATCTCAACAAACTCCATTGTCGAGGCGATGTAGTCACCGGTGATCTGCGCGCAGTATTTCGGAGAAACCCTCAGGGTGTCGAGGACAAATTCCTCATCTATAAAACCGACATAGGCCGAGATGAGCTTCGCGGCCTCTGCAGGCCTCTCCCTGAAAAAGGCCGTTGCCTGTTCATGCAGGAGCAGGAACTGCTCCACGATATGCCCTTCCTTCTTCAGAAGCTCCTTGTCGGCGAGAATGCCATAGCTAGGGTTGAAAGGCCAGAGCAGGGAGGGGGGATACAGGATCTTCCCTCCCGCGTATTTCCTCACCGCAACCGCGAGCGCCGGCGTGCCCACCGCTGCGGCAACTTCTCCCCTTACCAGCGCCTCCAGGACCTGATCGGCCCATGCGAAATTCACGACCCGGACCCCTTCTTGCAGGCCGAAACGCTCAAGGCATTCGCGCAGAATCACATCATGGATAGAGCCTTTCCCGGGCACACCCACCCCGCGTCCCGAGAATTGTCCGAGGATTTCGCCAAGCTCAGAAGTGTCTGGTGTTCCCCTGTATTGTTCCCCGGCGCTTATTACCGTGCCTTCGATGTGGCCTCCGGCTATGCAGACTATCCCGACACCCCGGCCCATCCCGATAACTGCCGGCGGCAGGCCGATATAAGCAAGATCGAGCTCCCCCCTTTCGAACGCATCCACGATCGCAGGGCCTGTACCGAATAATCTCCATTCGACTGCAGTACCCAGTTCACCGGAGAGATTGCCCCCGGCCATCAAGAGAACGGCGGTGTGATAAAAGGTCGAGAGATGCCCTACTCTGAGTTTTTTCAAAAAACCCTCAGTCCTGCCACCTCGTCTTTTGGACGCCGGCCGATTCGAGAAGCTCCGACGCCTCCTGCAAAGAATTTCTGATTTTCTCGTCCACGGGGTGCCCGAAATTCTCCTGATCAATCACGGGAATATGGACGGTAACATCCGGCCTCATCTTCCTTTCGTGGGAATACGACAATGTTGCGGGGTCGGCTGCGACCGCTGCGCACATATGGTGAGGATCGCAGGTGAAAGTAAGGCTTTCCGCGAGTCTCCTGAGATCGCGCTCGACTTCGAGATATTCTTCAGAATCCGGGGTTGCGTCACCGACGCCCGGCGGAAGG
>JAJYLU010000065.1 GCA_021787505.1 Nitrospirota bacterium
GCCCGAGAGCGAGAAATGTTCCGCCCCTCATGTAGTAGAGATCGGGGATGCCCGGCCTAAGCCCTATCGCCGTTGTAAAATCGCGGCCAGCCATATCGTGGTCTCCCGACAGCGAATAGGCCCTTCCTCGCAGAACATATATCTTCCAGTAACCCGGGCTCAGGAGCAAAGCGGTCGTCATATCATTCACGGCACTTCCCGGGTTTCCGAGGCCCATCCGAGCCTCGGCTCTTCCACTGTAGAGGGCTGCTTTGAGCATAGGAGACGCGGAAATTCCCGTCCTTATTCCCCTGTCAAAATCGGCGATCGCCTTGTTGTATTCCCCTGCCTCCAGGTGATAGTCTCCCCGGTTGCAATAAGCCCGCGTCTCTTCCGGGTAAAGTGCGATTACCCTGTCCCACAGGGACTCGCCGTTTTTCCAGATCTTGATCTGGCCTGCTGTTGCATAGACAAGGGCAAGGACGAAGACCGCATAGGCCGCCAGGCCCGCAGCTCTCCTGCGGGCAGGCCAGCTCTCATAGAGCTTCCCCATGCCCAGCCCGAAAAGCAGAAAAGGCCCGAGGCCAGGCAGATTGGTATACCTGTCCGCCATTGCCTGATCTCCTACCTGAATCACCCCCAATACCGGCGCAAGAGAAACTACATAATAAAACCAGACCGCTGCCCATACCTTATGTCTCCTGATCACGACGAAACTGAAGACCGTCATGATAACCACTGCTGCCAAAGGAATGAAATATCCGTAGTTCGTTATCGAAACTTCCTTGATGTCCGGATACGGATAGTAGGGGCTAAGACCAACAGGAAGTACCATCTTGCCTATGTATCCTGCAAGGGCCTTTAGCGCCACCATAGCCCTCGTCCAAAGGGGCAGCGCCCCGAAGGTCGCCACCGCGCCCCCCGAGCTCTGCGCCGAAAACGTAAGCACAGCCGACCCCAGACTGAGCATGAAAAAAGGGACCTTCTCGGCAATCACCCTCCAGACGCCTTCCTGAAATCTGTCCATCGGATACCAGTCGATTATCAGGAGCACTGCAGGTAGGGTTATCGCCATCGGCTTGCTCATCAGCGAAAGCGCAAAGAAAAGAAACGCAAAAAAGTAATTCCTGTTCAATAACCAAAGGCGTTCTCCGGCCTCGCCTCTTCTCATCGCATAACGCAGATAGGACAAAATACTCAGCAGATAGAAAAAGGCATACAGAACGTCCTTCCTCTCAGATACCCATGCCACCGATTCCACGTGAAGAGGGTGAAGTCCGAACAACAGACCGGTAACCGCAGCCGCTATCAGCGCGCTCCTGTCTTCCACCCCCGCAAGTGCCCCCTCCCCTCTGTTTTCCCCCCTGACAAGGGGGGACGGAAGGGGGGTTATCGCCGGCTTTGCCGCCTCCAGCAGCCGCATTGCAAGAACCACCACGAGATACGTATTCACACTGTGGAGAATCACGCTCGTCAGGTGGTGGCCGAACGGGTCAAGCCCCCAGACAGCGTAATCGATCGCATGAGAGACCCACGTAAGCGGGTGCCAGTTGGAGACATGAAACCCAAAAATCCATTTCAGGAACCCCGTATCCAGAGACCTGATGCCGGGGTTCTCGTACACATATGCGTTGTCGTCCCACGTCACAAACCCGTTCGAAAGGGCAGGCAGATAGACAATGAATGTAACAATAGCGGTAACAGCCGCAGCCAGATGACCGGCAGCGCCTTTATATTTCAGGGCACGTCTCACGCTCAATAAAGATTACCCCAACTTTCTTCCGTTCCCCTCAAAAGGCATTGTTTTCTTTATGCCGGCCGCCATCCTATGGAGCCGCATAAGGGGGAGAGAGGTTCTTGATCCTGGGAATCACCTCCTGGTTACCCACCGCGTTTCCGCGGATGTCCGCGGAAAGTTTGCCGACATCGATCGTACCGTCTGACTTGAGCATGTCGGACGCAGTGCCAGACGACACGTCAGCTGGAGATATAGCGGTGATCTCCGGCACGAGATACAGCTTCTCGTAGCTGTAGTACTGCTCGATATCCTTATAAAAGTCCTCGATACATCTCCCCACATACCCGCCGCCGAGCAGTATCTGTTTCGTCTTTATCGCGTATAGGAACTTCAGCAGTTCCCTGCGGTTTTTTTCGGTGAGCGTGCCGCGGTTCGGACTCTTCGAGTAGAGATAGATCACCGAATCGGAACCGTTCGTTACCTCGTTGATGAACCTCATATATTCATCCTTCTCTTTTTTATACTTATAGGCCGGAAAATCCCTGTAGTCGTAGGGCAGGATTAAGATCACGAGTTTCTTGTCGGTAGACATATACTCGAGAAAATCCCGGATCTGTTTTTCCTGGGCCTTGATAAGGCGCGATTTGGACGTATAGGCGCCTTCGGACAGAAATCTCTCCAGCGCATTCTCCCCGGTAACGCCGGGGGAATTCTCCGAAGACAGGCTGTCGTCATTGAAGAAGGTGTAATATGCCGGGTGCACGACGATATATGCCGAACCGTTGTCGAGGTAACGGGCGTATCCCTCGTATTCTCCTTCGTCAATGGAATCAAGATCTTTGATCATGAATTTTTGATATGCCCGGCTTCTCCAGTCAGGCTGACTCTCGACCGTCGCATTCCGCTCCTCGATCGTCCTGAGCACCGCGTCGACATGTTTCTGCACTTCTTCCCCGTTGCCCGCGCCCCCGGCAAACGGCGAGGAAATCCTGGTCGACATCCGCGTCGCACATCCTGCCGCCGACAGGAAGAAGGCAAGAAGGAAAAGGCACAAACAGGCATTGACCCGGCGTCCGGAATCTGTGCGGGAATACGTCATCTCGTAATCTGTCCTGACGCCGGCTTTTGAGGGGGATTGTACTTCAGGTAATACTCCAGTTGCTCGATCTCGCTCTCTACCGACACCTTCGGCGCAACAAAACTGAAGACCGTCCGGTCCCCGTATTTGAGATAGAGATTGAATTCGTCAATCGCCTCTCTCACCATGTCCATCCTCAGATATGTTCTCGCCATGTTGTAATGCGCCTTCGCAAACGTCGGATCGAGTTCGAGCGCCTTCTTGTACGCCTGATACGCATCGCCGATCTTCTCCTGATGCGTATACGCATTCCCGATATTGTAATGATAGCCTGCATTGTCGGGCTCGAGTTCTATGGCCTTCAGATACTCCTCCACCGCATAGGCGTAGAAATGCCGCTCCTTATAGCTGTACCCGAGGTTGTTATGCGCCTGCGCAGACAGAGGGTTTGCCTCAACAGCACGCCGGTAAGCCTTGGTTGCCTGCTCAAACGACTCCTCTTCTTCATAGATGAGGCCAATCTGAAACCACGCGGGGAAGTAATCGGGATTTTTTTCGACGGCCTTCGAAAAATAGGAAAGCGCGGACTTAGCGTCCGTCCGGGAACGGATAACACCTATCGCGGTGAGGAGCCGGTAGTCATCAGGACTTTTCTTCAGCATCGCCTCCAGCTCTTGAAGTGCCCTTTCCCTTTCACCCTTCTGTGCCCTGACGAGGCTGAGCAAGATCTGCGGTTCAGCCTTTTTCCAGTCGCCCACGTGGTAATAATAGGCAGCGTCTTTCTCGCCGGCGGCCGACGCTGCTCCGGTGACTAACACAACGCAGATCACGGCATAGACCGAATAATGCTTTGTTACCAACCCCTTGCCAACAGATCTCATGCCTCTACCCAGAACGGAAAAAATTTATTTCTATAATACGCGATTCCCATGCCGGGTTGCAACGATTCCCCATTGCATCCCGCGTCCCCTTTGAAGAATTTCTGTCGTTGCGTATATACTGATATCATGTGGGTAGCCCGTGATGGCGAATGAAGAACGAGGCGACTGCGAGAATATCCCTCTCACCGAGGACAGCGCCGAAAACATAAGGAACCTCGTCAACTGTTACAAAAACGTCCTTGTTTGCGGCGTGAAAGGGGTCGGCAAGATCACGAACACCGTCCAGGCGGTCAGGGACAGGCCCAATGTTTACTATGTCGGCAACCCTGTCGATTACGAGGGCAAGAAGCGGCCTGGAAGCTATGACAAGTATATCGCCTACATCCTTTCTCTGAAGAACGACATCAGTATCGTCGAAGACATGGAAGCGCTCTTCTCTGTATCGAAGGAAATCATACTCATCATCGACGAAATCTACGGCAGAAGCGATGCTGAGCTGGCCCGGATCAACAGAGTGCTCGATATGCCGAACATCAGGGTCATCCAGATCGTCGGCTGCATGAAATATATGGTCGGCCTGATCGAAAAGATAGACGCCATCGTGGAGTTACACCTGGACGCCGCCTTCATGATCGAAAAGGAACTCGGCAAGGCGATCTGCGACATACTTGGAAAAAAATAGGAAGCATTTACTGGAGGAGGAACCATGAAGCATTTACTGGTGGTCGCCTTGCTGATCTCGGCCGCGACATTCATGGGCTGTTCCGGAAACAAGGCAGCGGAACTCTACGACACGGCGCGGTTCGAAGAGAAGCAGAATAACAAGGAGCATGCCGCGCAGCTCTACCGGGAGATCATGGACAAATACCCGGACAGCCCCTACGCAGGGAATGCGGCAGAGAGACTCGCGGATATGGACGATTCCAACTCCCCTCCTGCGCAAGATTCAGGTAATAAATAGAACTGACGGATCCGGCGGATCCGCCGCGGAATCTCATATCAGCCGGGATGGGACAACACGAATTCTCGTGGTGGCAAGACAACCTTATGTTTCACAAATAATAACTGTCGCAAGGTCCATGATTTAGGGATGCCCCTGCCTTCACCGTGACTTTGCCGACAGAGAAAGCTGCAGATAATAGCGCGCATCCAGTGAATCAGGATTTAGCATCAATGTAGTTTTGAACTGCTCGATCGCTGCATCCATATATCCCTTTTTGAAAAAGGCAAGTCCAAGGTTGAAATGGGCCTCGTCATAGTTCGGTGCAAGCTCTAAGGCAAGCCGATATTGTTCTATCTCCCGGTCTATCTGTCCCCGAAACGCCAATGCAGCACCCAGATTCAGGTGCGCAAGTGCGCTGTTGGGAGACTTTTCGACCGCATCCGACCAGAGGGTATAGTTGTCCTTCCACTCCGTATTTCGCGTTACGGTACCCACACAATATAATACGGCCAGAATGGCCATCGCCGCGATTATGCCGGGTCCGACAGCGCGGCCGGCACGGCGTCTGCTCCAATCAGCCATCCAGCCCAACAGTATCACGAACCCGAAAGATGGAAGATAAAGATACCTCTCTCCAAAAAAACTTCCGCCGCTAATCCCCCGGATATAAAGCGCGGGCAACAGAGGAACCACGGTAAGGAATAGGCCCAAAAAAACCATTCTATTTTTCTTCAGGGCCGTAAGAGCGATCACAATAAAAAAAACGGTAACCGCTATCGATATCAATTCTCTTTTATCAAGAATCGAGTCGATCGGAATAAATAAGTGATAGACATTCAGGTTTACGGGGAAGACAAGTTTTTCAAGATATTGAGCAAAAAGCGGGAAGATATTAATGACAAACTGATACGCGCTGAACTCCTCGAGTTGCTGTTGTGGCGCGAGCGCACCGAGGGCGTAGAACCGCAGGAGAAAATACCCCGCCACGACCGCCATAAAAGGGCCATATCTTTTCATGTAGCCGGCCCTCTCCTTTTCGAAGAGGTAATCATAGGCGATAAAGAATAGAGGCACGGTCAGGGCCGGCTCTTTGCAGAGGAGGGCAACGGAAAATGACATGAGAGAGAATAGATAACTGTGTTTGCGCCCTTCCCGCGACCCCGTATATAAATAAAACGACAGCAGCGAAAAAAAAGCGTAAGAAAGATCGGGAAGTCCGCTGCACCAGGTCACCGTCTCAGTATGAACAGGATGCGCGGCAAATAGTATGGCCGCGATAAAAGACGCCGCAAGGGAGGAAGAAGCGGTCGAGGGCTCCTTTTTCCGGAAAAGTCGGGAAATTACGAGAAAAACAAGGACGGAGGACCCTCCGTGAAAGAGTATGTTCACCAGATGGAATCCCCAGGGCTTGAGCCCGAAGAGAGAGAAAGTGAACATGTCGATAACATACACGAAAGGCCTGTAATAATTCGTAGGTTGATGATTGACCTGAAAACCCCACATGTCCCTTGAAAAAATTTCCGGCAGATGTTTCATATCTTTGATCCAGGAGTTGTTAACTATCAGGTCGGAATCGTCATAGACAAAGCCGTCAAAAAGAGCATTGAAATACACACCAATGGAAACAAGCAGGATAATGAGTATCAGATGTCGCACAGACAGAGAAGAGAGGTTCTGCAACTTTTTCGATGCTGAGCCCGACATTTCTTGGGTTGTTGCTCGCCTCCCGGAATTCTTTGCCATATCCGCCTCAAATATAACATCCCTGTCTTTGATAATTCCATTGCCGACGATAGCTCAGATCATCCCCTCTTCAGGAAATTTCTGCTCCGGAGCCGGAGGCTCGACTGCTTCACGAATCGCGAAGGCCCATAAATAAAGAAGGCGGGCTTGGCAGCCCGCCTTCTTTATTATCTCTTGCTGCCCTTTATATGTTCTCGGTCATCTCCCAGACGCCGCAGGGGCAGACCCCCGCGCAGAAGCCGCAGCCGATGCACTTGTCTTCATCTACAACGTACTCGTATGCGCCGCCTGGATGTTCGATCCGGGATATGGCACCCCAGTAGCAGGTCGCCTCGCACATGTGGCAGTCGCGGCAGGTGGCGCAGGACATACATTTGTTAGCCTCGGCCTCGGGAGTGAAGTCTCCGGAGCAGGCGTCATAGTACTCTTTCTTGATCTTTTCGTAGGCGATCACCTGCTTGATCTCCGGCCAGCGCGGCGCATGCGCCATCTGGTAGTGGATATAATCCGCAGCGAGCCTGCCGTGGCCGATCGCATGAGTCACGAGACCTAGGCCGGTGACGTCGCCGATGGCGTATACCTTCACGTCCGATGTCTGGTACGCCTCGTTCACCTTGATCCAGCCGCGCTCGTTATGGACCGAGGCAGGAAGAAAGTCGAGCTTCGGCACGTCGCCGACCGACATGACGACCACGTCGGCGTCGACCGATGACCCGTCCTTGAAGGAGAGCTTCCTTTCTTTCCTGTCGTACCTTTCGGTAAGCTTCGGCCAGAGGACCTGCGTGCCCTTTGCCCTGGCGATCTCCATCTCCGGGCCGAAGGCGGCCGGCTTCTGGATGTCCACGGCGGTCACCGAAGAAGCACCCATGTTGAATGCCTCGGAGGCCACGTCCATGCCGACGTTTCCTGCGCCGACCACGACGACATTCTTGCCCTTCAGGTCGTGGCGTCTGCCGGCGTTGATGTCCCTGAGGAAATCATACGCCGCGATCACGTCTTCCGAGCCTGGGAAAGCAATCTTCCTCGGTTCGTGCGCGCCGATCGCGATGATCACCACTTCATACTTCTTGTAGATCTCTTCGAACTTCTCCTTCGTCACCTTCGCATTGAGGTGAATCCCGACACCGAGTTCCCTGAACCGGGACACCTCTTTTTCGAGGATCTGGTGCGGGAGCCGTTCCCTCGGGATGCAGTATTCGATCTTGCCGCCGAGTCGGTCGCCCGCCTCGAAGATATCGACCGTATGGCCCTTGAGCGCCAGCTGCCATGCCGCCGACATACCGGCAGGACCACCGCCGATCACCGCGACAGTATGTCCCGTTGCCGAGTCTTTCTTCGGCGCCGGGAGGTCGAGGGCAAGCCCGCCCAGCTTGTCGATCGCCAGAGGCGCATCGATCATGCCGCGCGTGCAGCTCTGCATGCAGAGGTTCGGGCAGATCTGGCCGCAGACCGTGGCCGGAAGCGGGCTGTA
>JAJYLU010000066.1 GCA_021787505.1 Nitrospirota bacterium
CAGTGCCTGCATCGGCGTGGCCGTCCGGCCGGGATAGACGCTCAGGACACGTATGCCTTCGGCATTGACTTCCTCCCTCAGACTGTCCGCCACCGCCTTAAGCGCATGTTTCGTTGCTGCATACTGACTCACTCCGCCTCTCGCTCTGAGTCCCGCACTTGAATTTATAAATACTATCTGCCCCTTGCACGATCTGATCATTGGTAACAAAGCCTGGGTGAGGAGATATGGCGCGCGGACATTCGTTCTGTATTGCATGTCGAACTTTGCAACAGGGGAATCCTGGATCTTGCCCATCGAGTAAATCCCAGCGCTATGGACCAGAATGTCGATATTCCCGAAGTCCCTCTGCAGTGCGGCTGCCAAAGTCTGAATATCAGCGTCGACTGTGAGGTCGGTCCGGTACGTTTTAATGTGCGCCGTGTCGCGTCCGATGTCTTTTATGGCCGCCTCGAGAGATACCGGATTCCGTCCTATCAGACAAACGGAGGCGCCTTCCTTTACGAGGGCGGACGAGATGGCCTTGCCGATGCCGGCGCTCGCCCCCGTAATCACGGCTACATTGTCCTTAAGCTTCGGCATGCGCCCCTATTCCCCGCATTCCCTCAGTAATCCGTTCCGGGCCAGCAGGTCTGCCGCTTCTTTGATCAGGGCAAACCTGCTGCCGGACCTGTCGGATATATCGAGCAATGTATTGTTGCCGTCCGAGAGGTTGAGGACCCATAGCATCGCAATTTCCCTCGACTTTCCGCCTTGTTGACCGCCTATGGCCTGGTAGAGCCCCCTCTTGCCCAACTGGGGTTCACACTTGGGATTCTGGTTCAGGTATCGCGCATTGTTTTCGAGAACAAAGAGAACATCGGAGTATATTGACAGGGACTCCTCGAGGCATTCGGGACGTACCAATTCGAGATCGTCGGCAGAGGTGTGATACTCCGGATAACAGCCATGGGGCGTTCTCATTAAGCAGCCGACAGGGAGATTGAACCCGGGAGAGCAATACTGCCGCTCGTCATAGCCGAATGGAATGAAATCGGTTACGTCATAAGCGCCTCCCGAATTTCTCAAGACATTGATGACCGCCCTGTCTATTTCGGCGTCGCCTTGCCGGCTTTTCTTGTAGGTAAATCTCCCGGAATCGCCGTCACATGCGGCAACCAGGCCGTGTTTTATCTTTGAAACATTCTGTGCATTCAGTGAAAGCCAGGTTATCGAACCGATCGTCCCGGGTATAAAAAGAAACCGATAGGAATATTTCAGGCGCGTCCGGCTCAGGGCCTTCGCGAGAAAAACGGCGAGGACCGCCCCGGACAGATTGTCATTGCACAGGGAAGGATGGCAGATGTGGGCAGATATTAATATTTCCCTGTCCGTCTCGCCCTGGATACGATACTCTCCATACCTGAGGGAGCCGGGCTCAAGCGAAGAATCGATGACGACTTCATACTCATCTTCCCGGAGTTGAAGGTACTGCGCGTGGCTCATGCAAAAACCCCAGTTTTCCGAGTAATAGGAGGTCCTGTAGGGAATCCACTCCGGGTGTTCCGGAAGCGTAAAAAGATGTTTTTTCAACTCCGTCAATGAAACCTTTTTCTCGACAGGAATGCTGTAGTTCAATACGTGCAGATTGCTCTTCGTGAAATCGATTATCTTTTCACCCTCTGAATTCCTCACAAAGGCATCCCGGATATTCCATTCTTTCGGAACCGTCCAGTCGAATACTTGCGTCCCCGTAGGCACCTCGTGAATCTTCAGGGGAATATGACTCTTCATGATCCTCAGCGTCTCGCGTACCCCATTACCGGTGATGCTCCGGCATATGGGGTACAACTCGGTCATCAGCCGGTACATCTCTTTGCCGATGTCAGTTTCTTCACCCATCATAAACCTTTCATTTGCATATTGGCTCGAAAAAAAAAGGCGAATGTGCTGAAAAAGGTCCATAATCTGAGGCTCCGCAAAGCCCTCTCATGTTGGGAAATGCTTTTTTCTGAATGTCACTCAAGGTCAATACAGCGTTTACGTTAATCCCAAATGATATTGCCGAATTTATGGACTTTTTCAGTATCTTCGCCTCCCATTTTATGCACGATAGGGTTATTTATCGAAGGGGTTTTCATTGTCCGGCACACTTGTGCGTGTTCTCCCCGTTAAGGGACAAAATCGCAATATCCACTGTCTTTCCCGGAAATCACCCGCACCTCTGCAGGCCAGTGTATGGCAAAAGCAGGATCATTCCACCTGACACCCTTCGCGTATCCGGGCTCATAGAACTCGGACATCTGATAAAAGACTTCCGTATTATCGGCGAGGGTCAGAAATCCATGGGCAAAGCCTTCCGGAATGTAAATCATCCTTCCGTTTTCAGAAGTCAGTTCCGCCGATGCCCATTGTCGGCAGGTGTCAGACCCGGCCCTGAGGTCGATGATTACGTCATAAATGGCGCCCCTCGTGCACCTTACCAATTTGACTTCCTCATAAGGGGCCGCCTGATAATGCATCCCGCGGAGGACGCCCTTCTTCGCGTTGAAGGAGGTATTGCATTGGACAAACACCGGGTTGAGTCCGTGTGCGGTGAACTCTCGGCTGCAATATGTCCGGGCAAAAAAACCGCGGTCGTCCTCAACCCGTTCCTGTTCGATAAGGTACGCGCCCTTCAGTCCTGTCTCTTTGAATATCACGGGTATACCTTCACGTCCGGGACAAATACCACAAACCGGCCGCCCCACGAGCGGATGTAAGACATCTGCTCCATAATCTCTTCCCTGAGGTTCCAGGGGAGAATAACCAGGTAGTCGGGCCTTGTCTCCCTGACCCTGTCGGGACCGTGAATCGGGATATGGACACCCGGCAAATAATGGCCCTGTTTATGAGGACTCCTGTCGACGGTATAATCGATGAAATCGGAGCGTATCCCGCAATAATTGAGAAGGGTGTTGCCCTTGGCCGGTGCGCCGTAGCCCGCCACCGACTTGCCGCCGCGCTTTGCTTCTATCAGGAAGGTCAAGATCTTTCTCTTCGTCTCCTTCATCCGTTCGGAGAACGAGAGGTAGTGCTCCACGTCTGTGAAACCTGCGGCCGTCTCACGGTCCCTAAGGCCGGTCACCCTCGGGCCGACCGGTTTGGAAGTGTCCTGGGCATGCCGGGCGAAGATCCGCAGGGAACCGCCATGGGTCGGAAGCTCTTCTACATCGAAAAGGGTAAGGCCATGGCCCGAAAACATTTTCTCCACGGTGAGAAACGAGAAATATGAAAAATGCTCGTGGTAGATGGTATCGAACTGAGTCTCATCCATGAGGCGCATCAAATGAGGGAACTCCATCGTGATGATCCCGCCCGATTTTAGAACGATCTTCATGCCCCGTATGAAATCATTCACATCCGGCACATGCGCCAGCACATTGTTCCCTATGAGAAGATCGGCATGCGTCCCGCCCGCTGACAATTCCTCTGCGGTCTTGCTTCCGAAGAATTTGACCAGCGTGGGGATGCCCGCGTCCCGGGCGGCCTTTGCGACATTCCCTGCCGGTTCGATGCCCAAAATCGGGATGCCCCTCTCCTTGAAATATCGGAGGAGATAGCCGTCATTGCTCGCAATCTCTATGATGCTGCTCCGCGAGTCGAAGCCGAATCGATCGACCATCATGCGGGCATACTCCTGCGCGTGCCTCAGCCACGATTCGGAGTAAGACGAAAAATATGCATAGTCGCTGAATATTTCCTCCGCTGACTGCCATACGGGAAGCTGCACCAGGAGGCAGGCATCGCAGACATAGACATGCAGCGGGTAGAACGGCTCCATTTTCTCCAGCTGATCGGCGTTGAGATATGAGTTTGCCAGCGGAGAAGCACCAAGGTCTGCAAAGGTGTGCTGAAGAGGGGTACCGCAGAAACGGCAGGTGTTTCCGGTCTTCATCTTGTTTGCACCCGCGGTAATTCTTCCGCCCACTCGAGCATTTCATTCAATATATTGCGACTCCTCAAATAGGTGAGAACCTTCAACCTCATCAATCGGGAGTCGCGGAAATTTTCGTTCATGAATCCCATCCCCTCCAGGCCGTCTTTCAGCTCCTTCACGGTATCCGCCAAGCCGACCTCAGGCTGGTGTTCCGGAGCCAGTTTCTTAAATAGGTCGAAACACACTTTATAAGATCGTTTATCGGGCTGCGCATCTTTGTTGATCGAGATGTCTACGCCCGGAATGACCTGAGCGACGGCTTCCGCAAGGTCTTTCACCTGGTAATTCCACCCATCGCTGCCGACGTTCACAGCAAGGAAATCTCCTCCGCAGGCCTGGTCCCTCTGTATGGCCCATTCTATCGCCCGCGCCATGTCTTTCACGTTTATCAGCGGCCTCCAGGGTGTTCCATCGCTCAGGATCGTGATTTTCCCCGAGGCGACGGCTCCTGCCACGAAATCGTTCAATACCAGGTCAAGCCTGAGTCTGTCGCTCATGCCACAGGCGGTCGAAAATCTCAGACTCGTCACGTTAAAATCATCATCGGCGAGTTTCTCAAGATCTTTTTCGGTGAGGACCTTTGACTTCGCATAAGCGGTCAGCGGGTTCAGGGGCGAGGTTTCGCGCCTGGCGCCGTCCTCGGCATACCCGTACATGCTGCAGCTTGAGGCGTACACAAAAGACCTCACCCCGGCCTCCTTCGCTATTTGGGCCAGGGAGGCACTAGCGCGGTAGTTGATATCATAGGTGACCTGTTCGAAGGTATTGCCCATCGGATCGTTTGATATTGCGGCAAGGTGCACTATGGAATCCACTCCCCTGAGGATATCGGGATTAATGTTTCTTATGTCGCCAAAATATTGCACATCTACTCTGCATTCGGGGAAAATGCCGTTGCCGGTCAGGCAGTTTGCAAAATACCCGATGTCAAGACCGGTCAGTGTCGCGTGGGGAAGGGACTTGCGCAAGTGCTTTACGAGACAGGGTCCTATATACCCCATGTTGCCCGTGATCAATATCTTCATGGAATTCTCCTTCATATATGATTAATGAGATGAGCGCGGATATCGTTTTACCGTGAGGTGACGCCGTTCAGCATCTTCTTCACACGCCTCGCGATCGCCGGCGCTGCGGTAAGCCCTGGTGATTCGATCCCGACAAGATTGACAAAACCCGGCAGATCTTCACTGATGATGAAGTCCCGGAACCCCCCTCCGGGGCCCTGAAGTTTCGGCCTGATGCCCGACATATCCGGGACAATGTCTTCCCTTTTGATGAAAGGAAGAAACCTGACTGCAGATTCATAAAATCGATCGCCCTTTGACGCCGGAACACGATAGTCCTCTGTCCTGTCGATGTACGTAGTATCGGGCCCCAGCTTCATGCGGCCATTCAAGTCGAGCGTAAGATGGACGCCCAGTCCGACATGGTCTTTCTCGGGGACAGGGTAAATCAGCCTGTTGACCGTCCCCTTTTTTACGTTGCTGATGCTGAAGTAATCGCCTTTGCAGTAATGAAGGACGTATTCTCCCCCGATCATCCCGGCGACAGTATCCGAATGCAACCCCGCGGCATTCACCACCTTCTCCGTCGCAAATTCAAAATACTCACCGGCGTTGTTTCGCGTGGTGATCCTGTATCCTTCAGAGGCTTTCTCTATTGCGGACACCTGGGTAGAGTAGGCTATTTCGGCCCCCCTCATTCTGGCATCGTGAAGGTAGTAGTCCATGAGGGAGTGGACATCGAGAATCCCCGTGTCAGGGGAGTAGAGCGCGCCGGCCGCCTTTATGTTGGGTTCGATCCTGCTGATCTCTGCCGCATCCAGGAGGGAGACAGAACCAACGCCATTCCTTATCGCATTCTGCATCAGCCGGCCGACCTCATCCATTTCATGCTCCGTCGTTGCAATAATGAGTTTGCCGAGCCTCCGGCAAGGGACCTTGTTCTTCGCGCAAGTCTCATAGAGCAACTCCCTGCCCTCAACGCACAACGTTGCCTTTAATGAGCCGGCCGGATAGTAGATGCCGGCATGGACCACTTCGCTGTTTCGCGAGCTGATTCCCATTCCGTGAGATCCGTTCTTCTCGAGGATATAGACGTCCTTTTTGCCGTCGGCGACCTCCGAGGCGACAGCCAGGCCGATTATTCCCGCCCCTATTATCGTGACATCAGCGTCCATTCAAGATACTCTCATTCCCATATTTTCCACGGAGCTTTCCCGGAATTCCAGAGCTCTTCCAGATACATTTTATCTCGCAGGGTGTCCATTGACTGCCAGAATCCGCTGTGTTTATATGCCGAAAGCTTTCCATCGTGCGCAAGGTTCTTCAGAGGCTCCTGTTCCCAGGTGGTTGCATCGCCGCCTATATAATCTATTACACCCGGCTCCAGCACAAAAAAACCTCCATTGATCCATGCCCCATCGCCCTGGGGTTTCTCCCGAAAGCTCATTATTATGTTCTGATCATGTTTGAGACTGATTGCCCCGAAACGTCCGGGCGGCTGGACTGCCGTTAATGTGGCAAGAGTTCTCTGTTCGCCGTGAAAATCGATCAACTGTTTGACATTGATATCACTTACTCCGTCTCCATAAGTCAGGCAGAATGTTTCATCGCCGATATAATCTTTTACCCGCCTGAGGCGGCCCCCGGTCATGGTTTTTTCTCCGGTATCAACCAGTGTCACCTTCCAGGGCTCAGTACCGTTTTGGTGGACTTTCATTTTGTTGTTCTTTAAATCAAAAGTCACGTCCGACATCTGCAGAAAGTAGTTTGCGAAATAGTCCTTTATCATATATCCCTTGTATCCGCAGCAGATAACAAATTCATGGATTTGGTGAGCGGAAAATATCTTCATGATGTGCCAGAGGATCGGCTTCCCGCCTATTTCAACCATGGGCTTGGGACGAACCGTTGTTTCTTCCGACAAACGTGTGCCGTATCCGCCCGCAAGAATGACCGCTTTCATGAGGATATCCTTTCTTCCCGCCTGCAGCCGGTGGGAACGTTATGAGGAGTGTTGCAATGCTCCGCCTGCTCGGTTACATTTCGGGCAACCGGCAGGCATTTACCAGATCGTCTTTAAAGCCAGACTACAGGGAACTCGCATAGCACGTTACAAATAATGTGCCAGAAGTTATTGGAATAAAAACAGTTACTTGTATCAGAAACGCCGTTTTTTTTCGTAGAACTGTATCCTATCGCTACATTCGAGAATAAAACTATGGTGCGAAGGGATACAACACGATCGAGGTCTTCGGCTGGTCTAGAAGAGATCTGAATTCAGAAACATCCAGACATGCAAATTGAGGTAGAAAGGACATTTTTTGTGGTCCGGTCTGTTGCAGTACTCCCGGAGTTCATAAGTGCTGGGGATATACGGACTCGCATCCGCGCTGCAGCGCGACCTTGTCCCGTCCAAGAAGGGGCAGCTCATTCTTTTTGCTCTTTTCATCGGATCACCCGTCCACGACGACTGAGATTGATTACTCGCAGATACGGGGAAATCTCTGTTCCTGCCGCATCCTATTACCCTTTTCCGCGTTTTACAGGCATCTTAGCCGACGCTCTTCCCCTCAACCTGCGATGCCTGGGCGCTGCGGGCAGATAAATGAAGAAGGTCGACCCCGCCCCCGCTCGTGATTCAACATGAATTGCCCCTTTATGGTTCTTGATGATGGAATGGCATACCGCAAGGCCGAGTCCCTCACCCTTTCGCGCCCCCATCTCTTTGGTCGTAAAGTAGGGGTCGAACACCTTGCAAAGATTCTCTTCCGGTATGCCTATGCCATTGTCCTTTATGGAGATTCTGATGTACCTGCCGGCCGCAAGAGAA
>JAJYLU010000067.1 GCA_021787505.1 Nitrospirota bacterium
AAGGGATTGTGACTTCCGGCCCCTTGCGCGTAAAGGGAAGTATGACCGGTTCTCTTCCCGAGGTCTCGGGTTCGGTAAGGCTCAAGAACGGCTCGGTCAATGCCGATGATCTGGATATCAGAAATGTTGACGGGAGGATGACGTTCTCTTCCGGCAGGGAGATGTCGGCCGATATGGATGTCTCCGCGTCGCTCGAGAAGGTCGCCGGACATCGCTTGCCGAAGGCTGCGGACGCGCGGCTTTCCCTGTCGGCTCATGGCCAGCGCCGAAATGTCACGTTGTCTGCCGGTCTTACTGCCCTGCCTTTCGTCATTGAGATCGGCGGTAACGGGAACGCTTCCCTGGGGGATCTCCGCGTTTCGCTGGACGGGACGCTCCAGGGGAAGAATTTTTTGGGGAAAAGTTCTTTTCAGATGGCAAAGATCGAATATAAAGATTATCAGCTGAAGAGCCTTAAGGGTGCAGTCGTGATTGGATACGTCGGCCGTGTCCTTACGATAGGATCGCCCGAGATCAAAACGGACATTTTTTCGTTCGGGGCAGAATCGGTGCATGTGAAGCCGCTTGGTCCCAGGGAGGGCCTTCTGTTTGAGGCAAAAGGGCTGAACGCGACATATCAATCCGAAAAGGCGGCGCTGAAAGGGTTGGCTTTTTCCGGCAGGCTGCATACGGCCGGTAGCATGTCGGGCGACTTCGAATTTTCGCTTGCGGAAGCGACCTTCCGGGGCGCTGCCGCCAAAGGAATCTCGGGAAAGGCGAGTTTTTCGGACAAGAAATTCTCTCTCGATGTCCCCCGTGCCGGTATCGCAGGGGGCAGGATAAGCATCGTCGCCGAGGGGCCTGCTTCCGGGGGCCCTTTCCCGGTGAAGGCGGAAATGATTGCGGAGCATCTGGACATCGGGGAACTCGTGCGCCCTTTAATGAAAGAGAAGCCCGCTTACAGGATATCGGGAGATGCGGAAAAGGCGGTATTCTCCGGGACGATCGACTCGGCTGAATCGCTTCACGGGAAGCTCACGACCGACCTCCGGAAGGTTTCTGTGCTGGATGAAAAGACGAAACGCCGGCCGCTGAAGGACGCGACATTGCGGTCTGAAGTCGAGTTTCAGGGCGATACCTGCAGCTTCACTGCAGACGCATCCGCAGGGAAGGTCGGGGCAGCATTCACCGGCACTGCAAGGGATTTCCTCGGGGAAGGGCGTTCTGTTCATCTTCAGGCACACCTTGCGGAGACTCCTGCAACGGAAATAAGGAACGCTTTCTGGGACATCTTCCCCGATGCGCTTCTCTATTCCGGCATGGAGGGTTCCCTGTCATCGGACTTGCGAGTCGATTATCAAAAAGGGGGCATCGTCTTAGACGGAGATCTCCGTCTGAAGGAATTCACGCTTACAGGCGAAAACGATGAGTATTCAGTAGGACCCGTCAACGGGACTGTTCCGATTGTCTATGGTCATGCCGGCGAGGGGATGCCTCCCGGGATGCCTTCATTTGAACGCGCCGACTTCGACAAGCTGAAAAAGTCTTATGCTGCAGAATTTCCCGCGGACGGCTACCGGAGAATCAATGTCGGGTCCTTCAGATACGGGTTCAGGCTCCTCAGGGACATCACCGTCTGGGTGAAGAAGGAGAAAGGCGGTTTGAAGATAGGGAGGTTTAGTGCTAACATATTTGACGGAAGGCTGGGCGGATCGGCAGTTGTAGACCTTACCGGTGGGCTCCGTTACCGGGCCGGTTTTGCGCTGCATGGCCTGAGTCTTACGCGGCTCTGCGATGACATTGAAACCATCAAAGGGTACATAAGCGGCAAGGTCGACGGGGTCGGCATGGTGGTAGGCTCGGGCGCGGACCTTCGGCAACTCATCGGCAAGACCGATTTCTGGACCTACAGCACGAAAGACGAAGAGACAAAAGTCAGCAGGGAATTTCTTCAAAAGATAGGAGGACCTTCCCTGAAGGCATATGTTGGAGACAGACGCTTTGACAAAGGAGAGATGATTCTCTATCTCCAAAATGGGTTCGTCATATTCCGGAAACTCGAGATATCGCATAAGAACTTTTTAGGCATGCAGGACCTTTCGGTGGAGGTCGCCCCGCTCAGCAACAAGATTTCGCTTGATGACCTTATGTGGTCGATCGTGGAGGCCGCAAGCAGGGCGGGGAAGAAAGGGCAATAATAAAAGCATGGAAGAGTCGCAGTACGTTATACGGAAATAACGCAAAGGAGGATGAAACGATGAAGAAGAGGGTCAGGCTGATCGCGTCCGCATTGTTGCTTATGGCCGCAGCATGCGCAGTCATTACGGTGAATATCTATTTCCCGGAAAAAGACGTGAAAGAGGCATACAAGGAGCTCGAAAAAGAACTGATGACCCCCGGCGAGAAGCCGGAAGAGAAGAAGCCAGCGACAAGTCCGGAGGAAAAGGCCAAACCCGAAAGCTCGATACGGTTCGATCTGGTCGCTACAGCGTATGCGCAGGAAGCCGGCCTCGCAGAGAAGATCGCAGACCTGGTAAAGAAGATGCCTGACGTGGTGAACGCATACAGGGAGATGGGGGCAAGGATTGCAGACACCGACAGGCTGAGAGATTCCGGCGCGGTCGGTGAGGCCAGTGACGGGCTACTGGTCCCGCGCGAAAAAACCCTCTCTCCGGCCGACAGCAAGATCGTCGGGATGGAGAACGAAAACAGGAGGACGGTAATAGGGGGGATGGCGAAGGCGATTGTAAGGATCAACAGGCTCCCTGAAACTCCCGACAATCTCAAGCAGGTGACGCCGCAGGCAGCGGATCAGTTCGCGGCGATCAGGAGGGATGCGGCGAAAAAGGGGTGGTGGATACAAATGCCGGACGGGAACTGGAGAAAGAAATAAAGGAGAAGGAATTGGCCGGCCGAATGACGACTGTGCCGGCCGAATTCAGCAAGAGATTGCAGACCGCCATGAAAGGGCAGGCGGCATAAATATTCCGGAGCGGCTAAACGTACTGGATGGAGACTTCGTAGACTATCGCGGAGTGGCTTGAAGCAGGACTATCGCCTTCGCAGCAGAGTTCTCCCTTTGCCACCTGTTTGCGTTTTCCGATCATTGTCGTGATCACCGGACTGAGATCGAAGCCACCGTCAAGACAGTCTTTGCTCAGACAGTCGACCCGAAAAAAAGCATAGCTGCTCGGGAAGAAATTGACCGTACGGGATAGCGATTTCTTTATCCCCTTCTGGTTGTACATCATATTGACGACGATCTGGGCAACCTCGGGATATTGCGTCGCGACAAGGCCGGCGTCAACTCTCTGTTTCTGTCTTTCTGTCCTCGTGGCGTTCTTTCTGCTGTTCCTGGTGTTGTTCATTTTCCTCCAAATGAAAAGGCCCCCTCCGGAGGGAGAGGGCCTTCCCGACTAATTACAGTTTGACCACATTGATCGCTTTGGGACCTTTGGGGCCTTTTTCCGTATCGAAGCTGACCTTGTCACCTTCGGCCAGGCTTTTAAAGCCGTTGCCCTGGATGGATGTATGGTGGACAAACACATCGCTTCCGTCTTCGCTGGTGATGAAGCCGAAACCTTTGCTGTCGTTAAACCACTTTACAGTTCCTTGTGCCATTTCTTTTACCTCCTTCTCTGTAAACTGAAATCTCAGAAGGCCTCAAGAAAAAAAGGCCACAAAGTCAAAAGTCTTTGTGGCCTTCGCAATCGCAAAAACTTCTAAAATTCTATAATTAGAATATCATATCCGGCGGAGTTAGTCAAGGAAAATGCACCGGTCAGCGCTGCCTCCCGGCAGTCCAATTCTCCGCATATTTTCTTTCAGGGCGACACCTCAGCCATCCTTCGTCGCAACAGAATCGATAAGGTCCCGCCCGTTCAAGAGGCGAAGGCATGCGCTAGCCCAGACAGTCGGCCGCAACCTTTCAACTTGATCACATTAGTGTCCTCCGGTCTGAATGCTCAGCCCGTTCTGACCTCTGCAATTTCTCTCTTAGAGACCTACGCCAAACCTTCCTTTGAGTATGCCAACTCCCGAACCGAATGGGCCGGGCGCAGGTACCTTATCGCCATGACAATCGCTACAGTTGTTTTGAGAAGTGATATGGTTGGCGAGGGATGGGGCTTGATGCTTGGCTTCGAATTTGCCATCTTTCCACTGATTCAGGAATTCGAGTGTTTTCATGGCCATATTGGCCGCCATTCTGGCGCACCTGTCCATCTGCTGAGGGCTCAGGAACCCAACCCCCTCGGGCCCTTTGTCCTCTGCAATCCCTTCGGCTTTCATCCATTTGCCCACAGAGATATGACAGAGAATGGAATTAGCCGTACTCGTTGCCTTGAGGTCCTTATATGCTATCGCCTTGGCAGGTACAAAAGTCGGCAGCGCTGTGTCCGCATAATAATAATTGACCTCATTGGTTATATCTTCAGCATCTTTATGGCCTGACGCGAGCGAAGCGCCAATGCCGGCACCGATCAATGTTCCGCAGGTCCCGCCCCAACCGGCTGTCCCGCCATGTGCAAACATGATCGCCTCCATGGGAAAAGTCTTGTACGGTCCGCCCACTTTCTCCGAGAGGGTCTTCACTATTCCGCTTAAGGTTGCGTAAGCGCAGAATCCCCTGAACCAGCTATCATAAGCGATTTCACCTGCCCGTTTGATTTCCGCATCGCTCAATTTCTTATATGGCCAGGGAAGCTTCGACGGCCTCTTGCCGGCGCCCTCCACATTCGATAAGAGACCCAGTCCCCCCGAGGCCGCCATGGCGAGCCCTCCTATACCAATAGTTTTTATAAGTCCCCTTCGCGACAACTTTTCGTCAAACATCTTTCTGCCTTCCATAAGTCCACCTCCTAAATGGCTTTTCGGTTTCTTATGAAACCGGTTACGTAATGATTCCATCATGATTACTGAACATCCTCATTCGGTAGCGGGAAATTCTCCCCCTTCCTTAATGCCGAAAAACATCGAAGACTTGCCTACGGGGATCTTTGATACCACTTCCATCTTTGCGGTGTCGATTTCGATTATCCTGTTATCTTCAGCATTGACCATATAGAAAAACTTGCCATCAGGCGTAAAATAGGAGGCGTGAGCCTGCTTCTTCCCTGTTCCTACGGAAATATTCTTCACGACTTCCTGCTTCTCTACATCGATAACAGTTACCGTGTTGTCTTTGTGCTGGATGACGAATATATACTTTCCATCCTTCGTCATTGCGGGATGGCCCGCGCCCATGCCGGTCCGTATAGTTTTGACGACTTCGAGTTTTGAAGTGTCTATGATCGCCACCGTCCTTCCGCCCTCGTTACAGACGAAGAAATATTTCCCGTCCCTTGTGAACTCGCCGTGATGCAGAGTTCCTTGCTCCCCGGATTCAAGAGGGATTGGAATGTCCTTCACCACCTTGTCGGTCCCGTTGTCTATCACTGTCACCGAAGTTCTTCCCCCTTTCTCCGCTTCGTTCACCGCGTAAAGCAGGCTGCCGTCTTTAGACGGATGGAGGTAATGATTTGGACCGGGAAGCGGGATGATCGCTTTGATCTCTCCGGTTTTTGCGGCGATTTCCACGATGTTGTTGTTTACGTCATCAGAAGCAAAAACAAAGTCGCCGTCTTTCGACCAGTAAGGATGCCTCATCATCGCGCCTTTAAAAACTCCTTCCGGTTCTTTTCCTATTGGAATTGTCTTTGTGATCTCATCGGTAGCAGTGTCTATAAAGGAGACCTTAAGGGCGTCTTTATAGGCGACGGCGAGGGTCTTTCCGTCAGGCGACAGGGCCACCAGCATAGATATGGCCGGGAGTGCAATAGTCTTGGCGACTTCGAATTTATTGCCGTCGACAACGGTCAGCTCTTTAGAGCCTCTGTTGTTCACATAGCCTTTCCCGTTTACGGTGAATACCAGGGCGTGGGGCGTCTTGCCGGTCGGAAGGGTCTTGACGACCTTTTCAGTGTTCAGGTCAACGACAGATAGATTGTTGTCGCCTTCGCTCGTAACGAAGGCGAAGCGATCCGATGCCGTTGCAACTGAAGAAACAAGAAGCAAAACTGCGAATAACGCGCTTACGATCATCTGCTTTTTCATTTTTCCCTCTCCTTAATAATGGTTGCTGATGACCGAGGAGACCGTAGAATCCCCGGTAAGTTTCTCTTTGCGAACTTTATATAAGCCATGCATTGTTTGTATCAAAACACCGGCGTCGGCACCGTTCCCCACCCGCTACCGTGCAGAAGGTCTTTGATGTTTATCAGCTTCAGATTGTGGACATCCACATCGACCATGAACTGAGGCACGCGCAATGCATTGATAGAAAAGAGATCGGCGGGCGACTTCACTTCTACATCTTCTATCGATAAAAAAATGAGCCTCCGGACTAAGCCGTCCCCCATCGCCGAACCGTTCTGATTCGGAGGGTGCATCCCGCCGTGCATGGCATGGTGACCTTCCCGCAGGTGCCTGAACGGATGGAATATCCAGTCCGTGATCATCGAAATGGAGTGATGTTGCTCATAAAGTTTCCACTGCCCGCCTGTGTCGGCGATCATTCCCTGCATGATGTAGTCCCGAGGCAGAAAATAGACAAGATAATGTTTATTGTCCCGAATTCTCTTTTGCACTTCGGGCAGGGAGAGGATATCGCCCATACGATGGTCCATCTTAAAACCGTCCTCCGGAAGGATTGCTATGGCTGTGACGTTTCCGGTCTTTGTCCAGAGAGTAAGCGTGTTGATGGTGTATGCCCGCAGCAGGAAGGCCCCGCCCAGGAAAAAACCGACAAGACCGCATGCAAGGGCGGCCTTCCCGATTCGGGAGGAGGGTGCAAGCAGTTTTTCAATTCCTTTCGGCATAAACATGCCAGTCTTTTTCATGTACGGGTCGTAGGTTTCTTTGTGGGCTTTCAGCATCCGGCGCTCTTCGTCCTTTGCAAGGGCATAATAGACAAATATCATGACGAGCCACAGCAATATGCTCAGGAACCTCGGCCAGAGAATCGCAAGTCCCAGGCCTGCCATCCCGAGTGCGAGATACTGGGGATGCCTGATAAAGGAGTACAAGCCGCCATGCACAGCACCCTTTTTTGTAAGCTTGGCAGTGTATATCTGGGCAGCGCACGCGAGGAAGATCACCGCGCCCAGGACGAACATAACTGAACCCATCACCCTGACAAACTGAAGGAACCAATCCTGCGGCAGCACCATATGGGGCAGATAAAAAGCGCTGAGCCATCTCGTTGCCGGATATTTTGCAGTTTCGAGCAGGAAAGGATTGAATACGGAATAGAAGAATCCGGCAAAAGGGCTTATCATTATCAGGACTTCGAGCGCAATGATAAAGTAGAGTACGATCGCGCTGTTAAAGACCGCTCTGGACTTATTCATCGACAGACTCCGGCATAACATTCCGTTCAAGACAGCCGTCCTTCAGGTGATACACGTGGTCGAAACCCTCGATCATCCGTTCGTCGTGGGTCACCACGATCACCGCCGACTGATTTTCCCTGGCGATCTTCTTTAACATGTCCATCACCCTCGTTCCTCTTCCGGTGTCCAATGCGGCGGTGGGTTCGTCGGCCAAAATCAGCCTGGCATTATTGGCCAGGGCGCGCGCAATGGACACACGCTGCTGCTCGCCCCCGGAAAGAAGGGCCGGCAGGTAATCTGCCCTGTCGGCGATTT
>JAJYLU010000068.1 GCA_021787505.1 Nitrospirota bacterium
CCTCTGCCGTTTTGTAAGGGAAGGGGGGGACAGCAGGACATATTTCCCGGTGAGGGCGTTGAAATAAGAGTCGACGGATGGGGTGACAGAAGATAGCACCACAGGCGCTTTTTCGAGGAACCCCCTCATCACCGCCACGTCCCTGATGTTGTATCTGATGCCCTCTTCCAGTTTGTATGAAGCGGAATGTTCCTGCAGGACCGCAATGAGGGAGACGGTCTTCATCGGCGCGAAGAGGGCGGCCCTGGTCCCGACGACGATGTCGTGCCTTCCGGAGATGATCCCTTCTATCGCCTCGGACCGCAGTCCTTTCGAGATGTCGCTGTGGAGGAGGCAGACCCTTTCTCCAAGGACCTCCCTGACCGAACGATAAAAGGCGTCTGCTCCGGATATCTCGGGAAGGACCACCAGGACGTTTTTCAGCGAAGAACGGAGCAGTCCCGACAGTATGGAATACTCGTGGGCGACGGAAGGCGCATGGACCAGAAAAGCGCGATATTTTCTTTCTGCGACGGAACTTAATATCGGCGCGATCTCCTCCTGCGGGATGTCGGAAATTTCGATTGTCTTTCCGGACGGGACCCTTCTCGAGGTCTTTGCCTTTGTCCTGGCAAACAGTTCCTTCGGCACCGTCTGTTGAAGCACGCTTCCCGCAGAGGCGATGTAATAGTCCGACATCCAGGAGAGGAGTTTCAGCAGACTCTTGCTGAGTGCCGGAGAATCTCCGACGAGCGCTGCAAACTCCCTGGCCCGCCCGGAAGGAGGAGAGGCGTTTTGTTTCGCTATAATACCCGTTGCCAGTCTGCTCCTGAGAGGAGCGGAAACGATCATGCCTTCTTTTACCTGTCCCTCAAGACCTTCGGGACATTTATATGTCAGGGGATGGAGATTGACCGGGAATACGATATCGACGTACGGCATAGGTAATTGTATCACAGACCCATATGGCGGGACGGGCCTGCCGGCGCCGGTCTGGTCAGGTGAGGATGTTCTTTTCCCTGTTGATCACCTTGAACCCTTCGAACCACAAGACGCTCACCACGCCTGCAACCAGACAGATCGCGAGGTCTGCTGCATGAAGATAACTGAAGCGGAAAAGCTGCCTGAGAAAGGGGACATATATTACGAAGCCGAGGACGAGAAGTGCGCCGGCCAGCACCGACCAGAAGGCGGTATTCGGCGACCTGAGCGTGTCGAAGACGGTTCGCGACCATGAACGGTTGGTCAGGATGAGGCCGAGGTTAGCGATGATAAGCGTCGTGAAACTGAGCGCCCGCGCCTCGTTCGCGCCCTGCCCGCGGTAGATAGCGACAACAAACACCGCCAGCACGATGCAGAGCACGCTGACTCCCTGGAGCAGGCTGAAGGCGATTGTGCGTTTGTTGAACATAGGGTCCCTGAGGTTCCGCGGGGGCCTGTGCATGACGTTGGCTTCCTCCGGCTCCGCCTCGAAAACTATCGAGCAGGCCGGATCGATAATTAGTTCGAGAAATACGATATGCACCGGCAGAAGCACAAGCGGCCAGTTGAAAAGGACGGGGAGCAGCGACATGCCTGCGATAGGAACATGCACAGCCAAAATATATGCCATCGCTTTTTTGAGGTTGTCGAATATCCTCCTGCCCATCCTCACGGCCTGGACGATCGAGGAGAAATCGTCGTCGAGAAGGACTATCGCGGAGGCCTCACGGGCAACGTCAGTGCCCCTGCCGCCCATGGCGATGCCGATATTGGACGCCTTCAGCGCCGCAGCATCATTAACGCCGTCGCCGGTCATCGCTACCACCTCACCGACTGCCTTGAGCGCGTTGACAAGCCTGAGCTTCTGCTCCGGAACCACCCGGGCGAAGATATTCACCTTCCCGATTCTTCTCTGCAGTTCAGTGTCGTCCATGGCGTCGAGTTCCGGGCCGGTGATCACATTTTCCAGCCCCGTCAGCCCTATCTGTTTCCCGATGTTCTGTGCCGTGACCGGATAATCGCCGGTGATCATCACGACGCGGATGCCGGCCGCGTAACATTCCCTTATCGCTTCGGCGACGCCGGGACGTACCGGGTCGGCGAGTCCTATCAGCCCGAGAAAGACGAACCGGAAATCATGCTGGCCGTCAGGCAGGGCGGATTCGTCGAAGGCGGCCTTTGCGACGCCAAGCACCCTCAGGCCTTCGGAGGCCATTGCGTTTATCTTTTCCGAAAGCGCTTTTACCTCCTTCTCACCCAGGTGACAGATATCGAAGATCGCCTCGGGGGCGCCTTTGGCCGCGATCACGTAGTTTTTGCGATCAACGGACCTCCAGACGCGGGACATGGCGAGGAGGTTCTTCGAGAGGGGATATTCCTGCACGAGCGTCCAGTCCGCGTGCAGGTGCTCTGTGTTCGAGAGCGTTTTGTCCCCGAGGTCCCTGAGGGCTTTTTCCATCGGATCGAAAGGGTCGACCTGGCTCGCAAGGATACTGAACTCGACTGTCTCGTGGAGGTCTTCGGGGATCGCCCCTGCATTACCGTCAATGGTATAAAGCCTGTTGCCTGCGAATACCGCGCGCACCGCCATCTGGTTGAGGGTCAGGGTGCCTGTCTTGTCCACGCAGAGTACGCCGGCCGACCCGAGGGTCTCGACCGCCGGAACCCTCCGCGTAAGCACGCGCTTTTTGGAGATCCTCCAGGCGCCGAGCGCGAGAAAAATCGTCAGCACCACGGGAAACTCCTCCGGCAGCATCGCCATCGCGAGCGTGATGCCGGCGAGCAGCCCGTTCAGCCAGTTGTGCCGCGTCAGTCCGTATACGACCACTACGAGCGTGCAGAGGGTCAGACCTATCAGGGCGAGCCTCCTCACTAATGATCCTGTTTCTTTCTGGAGCAGGGTCTGCTCGGACTCGATGGACTGCAGGGCCCTTCCGATCTTACCGAGTTCCGTGTTCAGGCCGGTCGCTTCGACCCTGGCGATCCCGTATCCCTGGACCGCAAGGGTCCCGGAATATACGAACGGCAGGTCGTCCCCTCCCGGCCGCGTGATCGTGACGGGTCCTGTCGCAGCGGCCTTCCGGACAGGTACGGATTCCCCGGTCAGCAGCGATTCGTCGATAGAGAGATTCACCGAAGTTATCAGCACGGCGTCGGCCGGTATGCGGTCTCCCTCGGATACGACGATGATATCTCCGCGAACGACTTCGCGGCCGGCAATCCTTTTCTGCCGGCTGTCCCGTATCACCAGGGCCCTCGGACTCGAAAGGTCCTTCAGCGCCTCGAGCGCCCTCTCCGTTTTCCGTTCCTGATAAAGTGTTATCCCCATCACCACGAAGACGAAGCCGAGCAGCATTACCGCCTCCTGCACGTCTCCGAGCAGCAGATAGATGGCGCCGCCCCCGATCAGAAGCAGGAACATGGGTTCCCGCACCACCTCGAAGGCGATCGCGAAGAAACTGCGGCTCTTTGCCGAGGGGAGTTCGTTATACCCCTCTTTCTTCAGCCTCTCGGCTGCCTCTGCTTCGGAGAGGCCGGGGATGTCATACGCGATATCCGATTGTGTCTTCATATCTGACTTCTCAGTGAGGTTCTGCCGCCTTTCTTTTTTGCTACCGTAAGGACAATGAGAGAATGGGGTATTATACATCAGACAGAGGAAGGTTGAACCTGGATTCCTGCGGTCGGAAAAGCGGCAAAGAGCGGTCTTTAGAGCGAAGGGCGCTCTTCCGACTGCCTTATTCTGGTTTGAGACAAGACGATCCGTCCCTCAGCGGTGGATGAGACTGAGCGCGATGTTCGTGCCCATACCCTGCTTGTGACCCAGCTGTATGATGAGCATCGCAAGGGGTTCGAGGTACCGCGCACAGGTAAGAGGACCCGCATCTATCGGTTCGAATCCGATCTCGTTCGCAAGCGCTGACACGGCCGATTTTGCCCTTGCGTCATCGCCGCAGAAAAACATGGTAGGTCTGCGCGATCCGAACAGGCGTGTTTCGGAATGATAGATTTCAGCGAAGACGGTGTTGAATGCCTTTACCACCCTTGAATACGGAATGAGTTTTGCGACCTCCTCGCCCGCCGAGGTTGTCGTCCCCACAGCGAGGCCGCTCAGGTCGGGTTTCAGGGGATTGGTACAGTCAATGACGATCTTATCCTTTATTTCGCCCGCAGCCTTCAGCGCTTCTTCCACCGCGGCCCAGCCTGTAGAGAGGAGCACGACCTCGCTCGCGGCGACCGCCTCGTCCGGCGTCCCGGCGCGGCACCCGGGACTTGATTGCGCGAGCGCAGCCAGTTTCCTCGGGTCCCTAGAAAAACTGAAGAAGACGTGATGCCCCTTCTGTGCCCACAATTTGCCTAGGCCGCTTCCCATCTTACCAGAGCCTATTATCCCGATATTCAATTGTCCCCCCAGCACTTCTTTTCGATTTGGTGTTTACCGTTCAATTGTACACAAAAATATCTAAAAGAGGGCGGATGGGCTGAAAAACAGCCATAGTTGAGTCCCGAAGGCTTTCGGAATGAAAACAACAGACTTACCAGACCTCCTTTTGAAGAAAACACTATGCGCCGGATTTGCATTTAGGTGAATCACAATCTAATCTTGCCGATTGTATGGCGTCTCTCAGCATATCCGCCCGCCAGCATCAGAGTTTACCTCACAGGTGCCTGATATTACTACTGCGGCCACGTGAAAGCCAAACAAAATCATGTCGTCATTACAAGACTTTTTCGGCGTCCCTGTCCGGCGTTATGCAACATCGGGGTTTAACCTCCTGTTCCGTACTGCGCGGCCAGATAGTCGATAATTACTTTTGCATCTGCTTCGGGGATCGGCGCTCCCATCACCTTTATCATCTTGTTTACTTCTACAGTCCATGTGGCCTTCGGAAATTTCGGCTGCATGGTGATGTAGTCGAGGCTGTGGCAGATCGAGCAATACTTCTCGGTCGTGTCCATGCCTTCACCGGCAGCCAGGTCGGTCTTGACGGCGGGCAATACGATAGAATGCGCCGCTTCCTTCGACTGAGCATATGCGAACCCGGCAATTGTCAGTATGATCAGGAGAATAATGAATTTCTTCATGACGGCCTCCTACTTTACTATGACTTCTGTTTTTTCGACTTTATTCCTCAGAAACCCCGCCGGGTTCCAGAGGCCTTCGTAAGGCTGGGACTCGCCGATCGTGTCGGTTGCACGCGCCATCAGCGTATATTTCCCGGGCTTCGTCGGCCTCCATTCGTAGAAGAACTGTCGCCAGGAATACTTGCCCTCGTCTTCACCCAGCCGCGTTTCCTCCCATCTCTTTCCTCCGTCGACCGAAACGATCACGTCCTGTATGCCCCGTCCGCCCGAGAAGGCGACGCCCATGATCGTGGCCGGTTTGTTCAGGGTGAGTTCGGATGAAGCGGACGGATCGATAATCAGCGACCTGGTAGTCATCCGGTTGATCGGGATCGTCTTCTTCGGCGACGTCCCGGGGGGAACACAGCCGCAGTCGGTATCGGGGATCCGGTACGCCGACTTTACCCAGAAGCCTTCGAATGGTTTTGAAAGCACGGTGATGTCGCTAAGTGATTTTACCCAGTAGGTAGCGTACCAGCCCGGCACGATCAGTCTCGCAGGGAAGCCGTTCAGCATCGTCAGGGGCTTACCGTTCATCTCATAGGCAACAATAATGTCCTCCTCCAGCGCATTATCGACGGGCAGACTCTTCACGAAATCGGGGACCGTTGGAAGCGGCGGTTTGTCAAGGCCGTTAAAGGAGACGTCGACCGTTCCTGTCTTCAGACCGGCTGAATTAAGTACGTCTTTCAGCCTCGCCCCCGTCCACGTGACATTGCCCATCGCGCCGTCTTTCCACTGCCCGCCCGCAACGCGGGGTTCGAACAAACTCCGTCCGTTGCCCGAGCACTGGATGACCGCTGTGAAGGTGACCTTTTCGAATTTCTTGAGGTCGTCTATCGAGAGTGCCAGTTCTTTTTCGGTATTGCCCCCCACCTTCAGCCTCCACTCGTTAACGTCGACCGAGGTCGGGACGTTGGCGATATGCCAGCGGACGAAAAGCGCCTCGTTCGGGGTGATCATCTCTTTAAAATATGAAAGCGGGGTTTCGAGCTGAGGCGGTCTCGAAGTAAGGAGAATCAGATCGGTCTTCTCCGGAAACCGTGCCATCCTCCGTTCATACGCCAAAAGTTCTGCCGGAAACCCGTGCACCGCCGCCATCGCGCTGACCGCCCCGGCCGCCTTCAGGAAATTTCTGCGGGAAAAATTCGCTGGGCCCATGGTGTCCTCCTTTTGTTCTCTATATAGCACAGAAAAAAGTGTTTACAACAAACAGACGGAGCGCGCTTATTTTGCCGGCGGAGACTGCCTGGCCGGGAACTTCTTCTCGACTTCAGCCAGAATGTCTGCTTTCAGCTTTGACAGCGCTTCCTTGAATGACTCATTTGAGAGCAGTTCTTTGGGAAGCGCATCGAATCTCCGTGCAATCGCCTCACGCAGAAAATCACCGGCCTGACTGACCTGCCGGTCGATC
Source organism: Nitrospirota bacterium (assembly GCA_021787505.1). Classification (GTDB taxonomy): domain Bacteria; phylum Nitrospirota; class Thermodesulfovibrionia; order Thermodesulfovibrionales; family UBA6898; genus Sulfobium. Next base: position 6,500 of record JAJYLU010000068.1, read on the forward strand.
GAGGCCTGGGTGCTGACGGTGGCATCGATGAGGCGGCTGATCTGCTCGTTGTTGATCGCCATCTTCTGGTCGAGCGCCTCGAGAGACAGAACCACCTGGTCGAGCCTGTCCGCGCTCTGCTTGGTCGACACTGCGGAGAGCTGAGAAAAAGTCATGATCTCTCCCTGGCATTCGCCGGCCAGACCTACGGTGCGCGGCGGTATCCATGTGCCGAGACATATCCGGGTGCCCCCCGGGGTCGAGATAAAAGTGTAATCATCCTCGGACTCGGCTTGCGTTGCCGCCAAAGCAAAAAAAATCGCCAACATTGCTGCGGTGCAAAGCAGTTTTTTCATCTCTCTCCCCCTTTTTTGCGGTCCACCGACGATCTGATCGGACCGTCATAGTTACTTATATCACGTAATACGGCCGGACGCCACCTGGACAATCAACTGCCTGCCGCAGCTTACGGAAATAAAGAGGCCCGGGCGCGCATTTCTCGTGTCGGATAGGCCGTCCGGCCCCCGCGATACCGGCAGTTTGACAGTTTTTGGGAGATTTTCGAATTGAATTGTTGTATAATTCTAGGCAAATGCACTCCGGACACCGGGAGAGCAGAATCCTGAATCCCAAATCATCAAGGAGGAAAATGATGGCAGCAAAGGGGAAGACAGCGACGAAGAAGCCGGTCAAGAAGGCAACAGCTGCGAAGACAGCGGCGAAGGGGAAAGCGGCAGCCAAGAAGCCTGTAAAAAAGGCGGCTCCCGCGAAGAAGGTCGCAAAGAAGAGAGCTCCGAATCCCGCATTTATGAAGGCGATGCAGCCGAGTGAATCGCTTGCGAAGGTCGTAGGAAGTAAAGCGATTCCGAGGACCGAGGTCACCAAGAAGCTCTGGGCGTACATCAAGAAGAACAAGCTTCAGGATGCGACGAACAAGAGGAACATCAACGCCGATGCAAACCTTGCTGCCGTGTTCGGCGGGAAAAAACAGGTCTCGATGTTCGAGATGACGAAGCTGGTCAACAAACACCTCAGTTAAGAAACAAGTTGTGACAAAGGCAGGAAGGACATATTCCTCTCCTGCCTTTTCTTCTTCTCAGGCCCTTCTTGTCCTACCCCCCGAATAAGGGTAAAGCTTGCGGATCGGGTTCACGATTCTCC
>JAJYLU010000069.1 GCA_021787505.1 Nitrospirota bacterium
ACTGCAAAGCAGACTCCTCCGATTCAGCTGGGAACGTCTGGAGGCTGGAAATATGATCTTGCCAACGGCTACTGCTGCGGAGGCACACTCGGTTCGCTGGTCCAGATCGGTGGGATTCAATACATCTTGAGCAACTATCATGTGTTCGAGTCAGATATCGTCTCCGGAGGAAATGACAGAGTCGCCACAACTGGAGATCCCATTATTCAGCCTGGGCTGATTGACGTAGGCTGCAATGCGAGCAATGCTCAGAACGTTGCGGCGTTAGTCAAAAGCAGTTCATTACCGAACTCAAACGTCGATGCTTCCATAGCTCAGGTCGCGTCAGGGATGGTGCGGACTGATGGGACTATCCTGGAGATTGGGACGATTTCATCACAGACCGTTGCGGCTGCATTAACTCAAGCTGTTAAGAAAAGCGGCCGAACAACCGGGCTAACCCGCAGCAAAATATCGGGTCTGAATGCTACGGTATCAGTTACCTACGACGATGAATGTGCCGGCGACGCAGTCTTTACCAAGACTTTCACGGGCCAGATCATAATCAGCAACAAAGGCAGCAAATTCCTTGCGGCGGGTGACTCCGGCTCCCTGATGGTGGAGGATGTTGCAACCAATCCCAGGGCGGTGGGTCTTTTGTTTGCAGGAAGCAGCACTCTCGCCGTTGCAAATCCGATTGATGACGTCCTGAACTTTCTTGGCGCTACTATGGTGGGTAAGTAGAAGCAATCGGTTTTGGAGCAAATGAATTTGGGGGCAAATGCACAAGATCGGGCTCTGCTCTGTGTTGACCATTATCTTGCTTTCGATAGCATGTTCTCCAGCCATACGGAACCCGATCAATCAAACAAGACAGCAGGAGTCAATGACTCGAAAGGATATTAACGCCGTCCTTAAAGGCCACGGAAAAGAGTTGCTGGCCATACCGGGCGTTGTTGGTGTTTATGTAGGCCTGCTCCCGGACGGCAAAACACCCTGCTTGAAGGTGATGGTGGTTGAGGAAACTGAAGATCTCAAGAGAAGGATCCCGAAAACAATCGAAGGGTATCCGGTGCTTATTGAGGAATCTGGAGTCATTCGTCCACTGAAGAACTGATCTCTTTTGAAGTCCAAGAAACGAGGACTTCTCCTGAACGTGCCTGCAGAAGAACTCCGTGCGAGGTTCAGCCACATTGGACAGTGAAGGAGGCGGACTTTGGCGTACCTTTCCCCGTTTGACAGATGGCCATGTTCCCCTGCTTGCGTAATGCCGGCGCTGCGACTCGGGCAGCTTTAAAAAACGTCCGCTTTGCTTCACTTTCGCGCCCTTGACCGCCGATGAAAAGGAGATGCCCAGCAGGCAGCTTTCACCGATCGCCCGGGAGCCGATTTCTGCCAAGGCGTCTATTTGCTGGAAGCTTCGGTCTTGGTGACGATCCAGTATACAAAGCCGATCACTAAAATAGCGGCTATAAGGTAATAGACTGACTCCGGTTTTTCATGGCGGAGGGTGGCGATCATAGTTTCCCGAATCATCGTCACAAGCGCAACACCCACGAAAACGCTTATATGAAATTTGCCGCCCTTCAGATGCGAGATCTCGGTATTCATGAGTTCTATCATAAGCCAGAGGAGAAGCATGGACCCCAGTGAAGAGATAACGCTTTGCTCGATATCACCCGAGAAAATATTGATCACGTCCCTAAGGAAGAGCCAGACGACGCCTAAGGTCAGACCGATAAGCGCAAACACCAGCATGAAATTGGTGGCCTGGGAGAAGCGTTCGGAAAAACTCAGCAGAGCGCTTTTTACTTTATAAACCGGGGAGTAGAGGCGTATCTCTTCCTCGATGTATGCGCTTACGATCACGTTCATGCTGATGTCGATGATCTTGCCGACACTGATAATATCGCTTGCGATCTCAGGCACCGGCTGGTCTGCCCCTGCGAGAATCCCGGTGCAAGCGTTTCTGACGATGTTGGCCGCGCGCTGCAGGTAGTGGACGTCGACATTCCGACGCACATGGGCGGCACCTATCTTTATGAGTCGCTCGTAAAAGCGGTTATCATAGGTCCCTGAAAAAAGCCCCTCAAACCACATCTTCTGGGTCTTAAAGACATGGGCTTTAAGCGTCTGGGCTGTGAAGAAAGTTAACGCGCCTTTGGTGCCGATGAACCAGAGGTTCAGAGTGCTCATGATCTCCTCGGTGCGCTCCGCCATAAGAGGCTGAAGCGCTGCGAGGCGCTTTTGATCGTCTTCCGTGAAACGGTAATCGTGCTTGATTTCCTTGAATGAGCGCATTGATGTTTCTGTAAGGTTCCCTTTGATCACATGATAGCGAAGGATATTGGTCCGGTCAACCTAAGGGGTGAAAAGGAGATGCTCAGTGGGCATTTTTTCACGATCGCCGGCGAGCTGATGTAGTACAAGCCGTAAGGCACGTTTTTTGGCATTCGCAATGCGGTCCTTACATTTTTTGCCATGTCACCGTGCCGGCATTCTGAAGCCCGCGCGCATCGACTTCCGTCGTAATATTATTTATTCAATAGAATTCACATAGTTACATCACGCCCGCTACCCTTGAGCGTTTCAAGAATCTGGATCAATAAGGCATGACAATTGCTTAAAATCGAAGAGGAGCCTCTGAGAGCTCTACGACGAAAGGAGGGAAAAAACAGGAACTATCACGGCGACAATAGTGATTATAGAGTTGCGTAGACCCTCTAAACCACGATCAGAACCTTTAATTGCAACGCGGCATGAAAAGAGAAAGCGAGGGTGGCATGTTCGACTTATTCAACAAGATCGATAAGTGTATAGTATGTCGGCATGAATATACTTCAATGCATGTTGAAGCGTCCCCGGGAATCAGCATTCATGTTTGTGAAGCCTGTATCGAGGCTGCAAGGTATAATTTCATCTGGATATGTCTCAATTGCGGAAAGGTCTATATGAGGCCGAAAGCACTCATGATGGCGAAAGTCAATAACCCAACCCTTAAAAAGGCCTATGAGCTATGCGAACACAAACAGATCATACTGGGCATCGATATCTGCATAAAATGCAATCCTCGGGGAATATTGAACTGTATGAATACTGACTCAATGGTATGCTGAAGACTTTGTTATCAGTCATACAAGGAAGGGGAAGGCGAGAATGATACGATAATCAGGATAGCAAAATAAAGAAAATGATTTATTGGAGATGGCCTCACCGAAGGGACCAGGCCGGCGATCATTTCTCGCAGACAAAGGCCCTGAGGAAACTGGGGGAATCTTTCCGTATCACTCTCAAACCACTGCGCTCCATCATGCCCTCAAGTATCCAGTCCAGTGTCGAGAATTCAGTCCCGAACTCCCAGACCGCGGATTCCGGCGAAGGCAGAAGGGCCTCCCGGATCTCATCGACCTCCCTCTCAACGTCGCGAAACCGCTGCATGCGCTGATCGTAAGAACGGACCTCACTGTCGTCCCGGTAGTCGGTACCGACCTGGACCGTCTCGTCATATTGCCATGGATACTCCACTGTCTACCTCCTGAGTACGGAAAAAGGGTCTTGTTTTTTGCTGCTGCTTCTATTCTGCATATTGGCCGCCTCATCAGCCAGCCCTATTTATTTCTACCGGAATTCTGTCGATTTCATCAGCAAGAAAATATAGTGGAACGTGTTCACCCAGCCGCCTTATCTTCCCAAGACATCACGGATATGATATCATCCTGACAATGGTGGAACACCGAAGAGCCAGCTTGTCATATAACGCAATAAACAAATGAAGGAATCCGTAAGACAGCAAAATCTTGGCAACGAGTTCCATACCCCCGAGAAGTGTTACATTACTGAATTGTCCAACTCACCTGATGACCCGGATGTATCGATCGCCCGGGCGAGAGTGGAGCCTGGAGTTACAACTCGCTGGCACCGTCTTAAAGGGACCGCCGAGCGTTACTATATAATCAGAGGCAGGGGGCGAGTGGAGGTCGGAAAACTGCCGCCGCAGGAAGTAAAAGCGGGTGACATAGTGCTCATCCCGCCCGGGTGCCGTCAACGTATCACCAACATCGGTTCGGAGGATTTGGCCTTCCTGGCCATCTGCACGCCCCGGTTTTCAAACGATGTTTATGAAGATATCGAGGAAAGGCCGGAATAGGATGCCGACTGCAGCAATCAACGGTATTGATCTCTGCTACGAGACCCACGGCAATGGGGCCCGCAATCGGGCCTTAATCGCCAGACGAAACCCGACCGGCGCGCCATAGTCCTGGAGATAGAGCAAGTAGCGGGCAAGGCCAAGATGTTCGGTGAACTTGTCCAAGCAGTCAGCGAGGTGCGCGAAGGCGTAGGAAAAAGATTCCGGGAAAGGCGCATCACTGTGGCCGAATCCGGGATAGTCCGGTGCGATCGCGTGGTAGTTGCCCGACAAGAGCGGCACGTGCCCGGCCTTGTCCGTCACAGGCGGCGAAGTTGAAGAGGTTCTTGATGGTTCCTGCACATACGCGTTACCTCCCGTATGCAGCCGCCTTACAATAGCCTGTAGATCATATCGTTGTCGCTGTAATCGATCGGGACGTCGATTATGACCGGCATCGCCTTGGTCAACGCGTCCCTGAGCACGTCTTCGAATTCCTTGGAGGACTGAAGTTTGATGCCGACGGCCCCGAAGCTCTCTGCTAGCCTGACGAAATCGGGATTCGAAAAGTTGACACCGAAGGAGGTGCCGAACTTCTTTTCGGCCTTCCACTTGATGAGGTTATATCCGCTGTCATTGAAGATGACGACGACGATATTGAGCTTGAGCCTGCAAGCGGTCTCCAGATCTTGAAGATTCATCAGAAAGCCCCCGTCGCCGCAGAGCGCCACGACCTTCCGCTCGGGATAGATGAGCTTTGCCGTGACCGCCGACGGCAGCGCGAAGCCCATTGAGGCAAAGCCATTGGAAAGGATAAAGGTGTTGTTCCGGTAGACAGGATAGAATTTTGCGGCCCAGAACTTACAGGACCCCACATCGGATATCAGGATATCATAAGGCCCGAGCACCTTCCGCATGCCGTAGATTATCCGCGGCGGCCGCGGCGGCCAGGAATCGGCAGTCCCCTCCTTCTCGAAGCCCTCGACGAACTCCTGTCTGGCCGAGACGAGAAACTCGCATGTCTTGTTGGTGCTCATCACCCCCTGCAGCAGTTCTAGGGTTTCCATGATGTCCGAGATTATCTCTACTTCAGGCACATAATGGAGATCGACCTCGCTTGTGGTAAAGTCGATATGGACCACCTTCTTATCGAGCTTCGGGTTCCAGTTCTTCGGGCTGTACTCGACAAGGTCGTAGCCGATGGCGACGACAAGGTCCGCCTTCGAAAAAACATCCGTTATCTGCCTGTCCTCTCCGAGTCCAAGGGTCCCTATGCAGGAGCGGCTTTCAGCCGATATTCCCCCCTTGCCCATGAAAGTCGTCACAACCGGCATGCAGAAGAGCTCTGCGAACGCCCTGAGACGGTTGCCTGCGGCCTTCCTGACAACGCCGTGGCCTGCGAGTATGAGTGGAAGCCGGGCCTGTTCGATGAGATCCGCCGCCTTTCTGAGGGACTGCCTGTCGGGAGAACTCCTCCTCGGCTGGATTGGGGCGATCATCGTCCGGTACATTTCGCCGACCTCCATCGCCGCCACGTTCTCGGGAAGCTCCAGATGGGCCGGACCAGGTTTCTCGGTGGTCGCAACCTTGAAGGCCTTCCTGACCATTTCGGGGATTACTTCGGGCATATCTATCCGGCCGTTCCACTTGGTCACGCTCCTGTACATCTCCACGATATCAATGTACTGATGCGACTCCTTGTGGATCCTCTTGAGGTCGGCCTGTCCTGTTATGGCAACGACAGGGGATTTGTCGAGAAACGCATCGGCGACTCCCGTCAGAAGGTTTGTCGCACCGGGACCGAGGGTTGAGATACAGACACCGGGCTTGCCCGTAAGACGTCCGTAGGCATCCGCCATAAACGCGGCTGCCTGTTCGTGCCGGGTAAGAATGAAACGAATCGAGGAGTTCCTGAGCGACTCCATGAGGTCGAGGGTTTCTTCACCCGGCAGACCGAATATGTACTCAACGCCCTCGTTTTCGAGGCACTTCACCAGGAGATCAGAAGCCTTCATCGTAATTCACCTTCTCATAATATATCAAGAGCCTCATAATTGAATGCACAATTTTCCAGAAAATCTCCCCTCACCCCTCTTTGCCAACGAGTCCCGAAAGCCTTCAGGATTTAGCAAAGGGAGGTTAGGAGGGATTTTTTGATAGTTGATGTATTACTATTTCGAGACTGTTATTACCTTTAATCCTGTTAATAAAAATGGCATCCCTGCTTACCCTGTCATTCCGGATTGTCCGGTCATGCTCAGCGACTCGCTATGCGAGAATCCTTCTTGTTTTCGGAAAGATCCCCGACTGCCGAAAATATTCGGGCTCTGCCGTCATGCGGCATTAAAACTCACTCCCTCACCACCACTGTTTTGATATTCACAAATTCCTTCAGCCCGTAATGGGACAGCTCTCTGCCGACGCCCGATTTTTTTACTCCTCCGAAGGGCAGTCTGGGGTCAGACTTTACCATATCGTTTATGGCGATACAGCCAGCTTCGATTCTCGCGCCGATCTGTTCGGCCCGTTTCAGGTCCCGGCTCCAGATGGATGCGCCGAGACCGTACGGCGTGTCATTTGCCACTATGACAGCCTCATCCTCGTCTCGTACGGTTATGATCGGGGCTATAGGGCCGAAGACCTCCTCGGTAAGAATCTTTGCATCCCACCTCGGACCATAAACTGCACAGGGCGGGAAGAAAAGCCCTTTTTTGAAGGCATGGCCCATTTGTACAATTTCAGCGCCCTTCGCCTTCGCATCCCGGAGCTGCTCATTGAGAGAGTCGAGGATCTCTCGCTTGGCAACCGGACCGATATCGGTGGTTTCGTCCATCGGATCGCCGATCTTCAGCTCCTTCAGCCGGCCGAGAAAGACCTCCTTGAATTCCTCTCCTGCCTTTTCCATGACGATAAAACGCTTCGCCGCGATGCAACTCTGGCCGGTATTGATCATCCGGGCGTTAACCGCCATCCGGCCGGCTTTTTCGATGTCCGCATCGTCCAGGACGATGAACGGGTCCGAGCCGCCGAGCTCGAGGACAAGTTTTTTTGTCTTCCTGCCTGCGTGGGCCCCGACTTCCTCTCCCGCTTTATTGCTGCCGGTCAGGGATACGGCATCGACCTTGTCTTCATCGATCAGCCTCAGCGCGCCTCCGGCACTAATGAGAAAGGTCTTCAGAACGCTTTCAGGGAAACCCGCCTTTCGGAACGCCCCCTCGATCGCAAGCGCGCACATAGGCACGTTCGACGCATGCTTCAGCGCTACGACATTTCCCGCGGTGAGAGCAGGTATGCCGAAGCGGAATGCCTGCCAGAACGGAAAGTTCCAGGGCATGACGGCAAGCACAATGCCCAAAGGCTGAAACAGGATATAGCTTTTCTTCGCCTCGGTCCTCACCTCTTCGGGTTCCAGTAATTTTCCGCCGTTTTCAGCGTAATAGTCGCAGAGCCACGCACATTTCTCGATCTCCGATACCGATTCCCTGATGGGTTTTCCCATCTCGCGGGTCATGA
>JAJYLU010000070.1 GCA_021787505.1 Nitrospirota bacterium
GGACGTTCATCTTGAGCCCCACCTTCTCCTCGGCGGCCAGGGCGCCCTTCACGAGCATCACGATGTTTTCCATCTTCTGCCTCTTCCACTTGTCCTGCCACGCCTTCCTGTTCGAGATAAAACGCGTGCTCGACTCAAGGATGGTCTCAACGATCCGTAGGTTGTTTGCCCTGAGAGAGGTGCCGGTCTCGGTCAGTTCGACGATCGCATCGGCGAGGTGCGGGGGCTTTACCTCGGTCGCGCCCCAGGAAAAATCTATCTCGGCCTTTACCTTCTTCGACTTCAGATACCGCTTCGTGTATCCTACGAGCTCTGTGGCGACCCTTTTTCCGTTTAGGTCCCTGACGCTTCTGATCTTCGAATCGTTCGGCACCGCGATCACCCACTTGACCGGCCGGAGCCCCTCTTTCGCATAATTCAGTTCGGCAACTTCCTTGACGTCGGCCGCCTGTTCCATGATCCAGTCGTAGCCGGTGAGTCCGCAGTCGAGGATGCCGCTTTCAACATAGCGCGCCATCTCCTGCGCCCGGATCAGCATCGATTCGATTTCCGTATCTTCGAATAAGGGATAATAAGAGCGCGCCGAGACCGAGATATGATACCCGGCCTTCCGAAAGAGTTTAAGGGTCGATTCCTGCAGGCTCCCTTTCGGAAGGCCGAGTCGTAGAATTTTATTTTTTGTTTTCATAGCTTGTCCTTTCACCTGAATACATGATTATTTCCTTTTTCTCATTTTTCTGATCCTTATGGTGTTTGCATGGGCCTCGAGCCCCTCGATGTCGGCGATCGTCTCGACGATATTCGATAATTTCAGGAATCCTTTTCTGGTAAATCCGATGAGGCTCGACCGCTTATAAAAGTCGTATACCCCGAGGGGAGAAAAAAAGCGCGACGTGCTGCCGGTCGGGAGCGTGTGGTTCGGACCGGCCGAATAATCACCGAGGGCCTCGGGTGTCCAGGGGCCGAGAAACACGGCGCCGGCGTTGTCCACAAGCGGCAGAAGCTGTTCAGGCTCCTCGGTCATGATCTCGAGATGCTCGGGGGCGATCCGGTTGGCAAGGGCAGCGGCATCCTGAAGGGTCTCTGTGATAATTGCTGCGCCGTAATTATGGAGCGAGGCCTGTGCGATCTTTTTTCTTTTGAGACGGGAAAGCTGTCTCAGTAACTCTTCGACGACCGACCCGGCAAGCCGCTCCGATACGGTGAGGAGAACGGCTGAGGCGAGTTCGTCGTGTTCCGCCTGGCTTAAGAGGTCGGCGGCAACGAACGAGGCGTCGGCCGAATCGTCCGCAATAATGAGTATCTCGCTCGGGCCGGCGATCATGTCGATATCAACGAGACCGAAGACCATCTTCTTTGCGGTTGCAACAAAGATATTTCCGGGACCGACTATTTTATCCACCTTCGGTATGCTTCTCGTCCCGAACGCCATGGCGCCGACCGCCTGTGCTCCGCCCGCGCGGTAGACCTCGTTTACCCCCAGCATTCTTATCGCCGACATCACGTAGGGGTTGATCTCGCCGCCCGGCTGTGGAACGCAGAGGGCGATCTCCCTTACCCCGGCGACCTGCGCGGGGATGACGTTCATAAGCACGGTGGAAGGATAGGCCGCCTTTCCGCCCGGGACATATACCCCCACCCTCCTGAGGGGCTTTATCATCTGGCCCAGTATAGCCCCGCTTTCGGTATAGGACCATGATTCTTCCCTCTGCATGGCGTGGAATTTCCTTATCCGCCTGGCCGATAATTCGAGTGCCTTCACGACCTTTCGATCAGCCTTGTCCGCGGATTTCGTGATTTCCGAAGGGCTTAGCCTTAGTTTGGCTGACGGATTTCTGTCGAACTTTCGCGTGTATTTTATTACGGCAGCGTCGCCGTTTTTTCTGACGTCTTGAAGGATTTCCTTTACCGTTTTCTCGACGGTAAGATTACCCGATGAGTCGCGTGTTTGCAGCCGGGAAAGGAATTCCGTTAGTGCCCGCTTCTTCCTGATTATCCGCATCTTTTAATTCTATAGGTTGGCCTGTAATTATTCAAGTTTTTTGACCGAAGGAGGAACGCCTTAAGATATCGGATTATTGACATATTTTCGCGTCTACAGTAAAGTTGATTATGGCGGAAGAGGGCCGGAAGGGCCAAAACTCGGTTGTCCAGGAAATCGGCAGGAAATTTCGCCTTTCTATCTCGGTAGTCGCTTTTGTTATTATCACGCTCTTCGCGGTCATTGTCAGGTACGTTCTTGCCCCTGCCCCGGCGATTCAGGACCTGTTGCCTGATGTCTCGATCAAAGTGATTATCGGCATCTGCCTTTTCCTTTCGCTTGTCGGCCTTTATTATTCGGTGAGCATATCGAAGCAGGTGCTGCGGATCGTGAAGGATTACGGAAACAGGATCGAGAGGATATTGGGCATCACCAGTGACCTCAGAGAGGAGATGTATGGCGACATCCTTCTTGAAAAGATCATGGAGTATGCCCTGGCGATCACGAATTCCCAGGCAGGCTCGATCCTGCTGGCAGACAGCGAAGTCCTCGTTTTCAAAATCGTCAAAGGTGAAAAGGCGGAACAGCTTGTCGGCACTACCGTCGAAAAAGGTAAGGGAATTTCGGGGTGGGTGGCGCAGACCGGCAAGGCCGTGCGGATCACCGACGCGTCACGGCACGAAAGGTTTAATCCTGCCATCGACAGCATGACGGGATTTGATACAAAGTCCGTACTCTGCGTTCCTCTCAAGACAAAGTCCGGGGTCATCGGTGTGCTCGAACTGCTGAACAAAGAAGGGGGGTATGCCTATCGCGAGCGGGATGAGGAGGTCATCACGTACCTCGCGGAGCAGGCAGCGATTTCGATCATCAAGACAAAGTTCGTTGAAGACCAAAAGAACTACGAAATCCATCTCACCGAGATGCTGCTTGAGGCGATAGACTTTCATATCCCTGAGAAAAGGGGCCATTCAAAGAGAGTGGCCAGGTACAGCAACATCATCGCACGAGGGATCAACATGCCCGAGGATGAGAAGAAGAGGCTTTATTTCGCAAGCCTTCTTCATGACGTGGGTTTCCTGAAGATCCACTCGGACGAGGCATTCCGGAAAGAGGAATTTATGCGCCATCCTTCCGTCGGATACGAGATGATCAAGCCGATCAACTTTTATGAAGACATCGCATTGTTCATTCTCCACCACCACGAGCGATACGACGGCTACGGTTATCCCTCAAAGCTTCAGGGCGAAGGCATCCCCTTAGAGGCTAGGATCATAGCGATCGCCGAGGCCTTTGATGCGATGGTCAGCACCACATCATACCGTGTACCGGTAAGCTTCCAGGAGGCTGTCGAAGAGCTGAAGCGGAAAGCGGGAACGCAGTTCGATCAGGAACTGGTAGAAATATTCGTGAGCAACATCGAGCCCCAGCACATTACCGCCTGAACTCCTCGCACAACATGCTACAGTTGTTCCAGTGGCCCTTTGTCTATCAACTCTCTTTCAATTACTTCGCTCGCAGCGTCTCCCTGAAGTCGGAAGATATCGAGGACCCTTTCTGCCAGTCCCCAGGCCCTCCGGTAGCCTTTTTTGCGGGCCATTTCGACACGTGCCCAGTCTTCTTTCTCGCTAAAATCCGGGAAGAGCAAGCCTATCTCAGGAAATATGACCGACCTGAAGCCGCCCATGAATGAAAGATAAAAACCAAGCGCCCCCTTTTTCCTGTTTTCAATGACATATTTCAACATCCCTTTTTCCGAGGTGTCCGATAGCACGTCTTTGATGCTCCTCACATAAGTTTCCACACGTCGGTTCAACGGTCCGGCGAGAAGTGTTCGCCAGCGTTCGCCGAGCATCTTGCCCTCTACCCCCTCGCCGATTTCGTGACGGACGAACACTTCCGCCTCTTCATCGGCGATCTGCAGTACCCGGTTATAGAGTGACTCGGAGACGACTTCTTCCGGGGTAATCCCGTACTGAAAAAACGCATGGAGCAGCGCGCCTCGGTGCTTCCGGAGTCTGATCTCCTCCAATTTGTCCCAGAATAAAGCGGCCAACGACTCCCGCCTGACAAAGATTGTCGTCCCCTGCAGCATCGCGGGATAGGCAGCCAGGTCTCTCGCGAATTCCCTTCCGGACATGATGACTTCATACCCATCCAGAGAATATTTAGAAAGTAGTTCGGCCAGGAAAAAAGAAGGCTTTCCGTAAACGCCTACCCCGGCCCCGTACATAATATCTTGCGCGGCCAATAACCGGCTGATGTCTGCCGCATCAAAGGGACCGTGTTCTTTTCCGCCGATGGAAAGACCGAGAAATTCGCGCTCCTCAATCTGATGCCATAACTTTTCCCGGTCCGCTATCCACTCGGAAACGGCGCCGTGAGGTATTTCCTCCCACGGCTGTATTTTTTTTTCGTGGCGAAAAAGGCTCCTGAGTGAAAGCAGCAGGCTGCAGATAGAATAGTTTCCCCAATATCTCGCATCGGAGATATCACAGTTCTGCTTCACCTGTCCGACAAGTCCTTCGATGTCAACACCTTTCATCGCTCACCTTTCACTATTCTAACAGAATATTAAAGACCGTAGTACGGCCCTGCTTGCCCCGATGAGAAAGAATTTCCTTTAAGTGGTTTTTGGGGTATTATTGAGAAACAGCCGAATCCGATGAATGCAGCAACGGGGGAAATAACCACAATATGGCAGACCTTTGTCTGCACTGCGAATCGTTATCCCGATAACGCCCTCTTTCATTTCACCCAGGATGGGTGGAAGATTCTTACCTATCGAGATGTTTCAGCGTACGTTGCCGCGACTGCCTCGCACCTTGTACGGACAGGGCTGAAACCGGGAGGCCGGGTAGCTATCATTTCCGAAAACAGGCCGGAGTGGTGCTCGGCGTATCTGTCTGTCATCCGCTCCGGCGGGACCGCCGTTCCGATCGATCCGCAGCTCGGGCCGCAGGAGATCGGCAATCTTCTGGCGGATTCCGAATCCGAGATAGTCTTCCATAGCCGGAAGACCTTCGACAGTATCCCGGCGAATCTGCATAGCACCACCGGAAACAGGAACAGGCGGATCAACCTCATCAATTTCGATACGCCGGGGTATCAGTCCCTGCTCAAGACGAGGCCTGCTGAGACCTTCCCCGAAATAGATCCGGGCGACATCGCCTCGATCATCTATACCTCCGGCACCACGGGAAAACCGAAAGGGGTCATGCTGACGCACGCCAACTTCTGCGCCGATGCGGCAGCTCTCATAGACGTGGGGCTGGTCTCGCACGATGACAATGTGCTCTCCGTTCTTCCGCTGCACCATACCTATGCATTTATGTGCACCTTTCTCGTCCCCCTCTTCCTCGGCGCCTCGATTACCTATCCGGCAAGCCTGAAAGGGCCTGATCTGATGGCCGCCGTCAGAGATAACGGGGTGACTGTCCTGATCGGGGTCCCCCAGCTTCTTGCAATGATACGAAACGGGATCGTGGCAAAGATGGAGGAGCTTCCCGAGCCTTTGGCTTTCGCCTATTCAAAGATCCTGCGTCTCTCCCGTTTTTTGCATGAAAAGTACGATCTCGGAGTCGGGCGTTTCTTTTTTTCGTCCGCGCACCATGCTTTCGGTCCCCGATTCCGGTTTTTAGCGAGCGGCGGGGCACGACTCGACCCCGTGATCATGAAGGACCTGGAAGCCATAGGCTTCGCTGTGCTTGAAGGCTATGGCCTTACCGAGACTGCGCCTGTGGTGACTTTCAACCCGATGTCAAAGAGAAAGCCGGGTTCGGCCGGCATCCCCCTTCCCTCGGTTGAAATCAGGATCCTCAATCCGGCCGAAAACGGCGAGGGAGAGATCGAAATCAGAGGGCCTATGGTGATGAAAGGCTATTACAGGAATCCTTCCGCCACTGCGGACGTCATGGACGACGGATGGTTCAGGACAGGCGACATCGGACGGATCGACAAAGAGGGATATCTGTTTGTCACCGGCCGGTCAAAAGAGGTGATCGTCCTCAGCTCGGGAAAAAACATCTACCCCGAAGAAGTCGAGAAGTTGTACATGAAATCACCGTTAATAAAGGAGCTCTGTATAATCGGGGCAGAAGAAAGGGAGGAATCGCTCCACGCCGTCATAGTTCCCGATCTCGAATATGCGGACAAGGCCAGGGTCTCCAATGTCCGGGAGGCGATCAAGTGGGAGATCAGCGATATCTCCGTGAAAGTCCCGCCATACATGAGGGTAACCGGCTTTTCTGTCAGGACCGAGCCTCTGCCCAGGACCCCTCTCGGTAAACTCAGGCGTTTCCTGATACACGAGGAATCCCGGCAGACTGGTGGTGTTGCAGAGGAAAGGAAGGGCGGGGAGCCGTACCCCGGGGAGATTGCACAAAAAATCGCGATAGAACTGAAACGTTTCGTGAACGAGGGCAGGAGCATAGGGCTTGACGACGACCTTGAACTCGATCTAGGCCTGGATTCACTTGCAAAGATAGAACTGCTCGTATCCCTTGAACGGGTGTTTTCCCTGAAGTCTCCTGAGGACTTCCTGGCGGATATCCACACAGTGAAGGAACTGATTGAAAGGATATCGCTCCTGACGATCCGGGGATACGCCGCCGGGCCTGCCGCGGAGACGACATGGAAAGAAATTCTCTTCAGGGAGCCCTCTGAGAGCGACCTTAGAATGGTCTCTCTTGAGAGGCCCGACAGCAGAATGGTCCCTTCCTTTTTGGCGCATTCTTTTCTGAAATATCTTTTTAAGTTATGTTTCCGGCTTGAGGCAAGAGGACTCGAAAATATTCCGAAGGCCGGCAATTTTATAATCGCCCCCAACCATTCAAGTTACCTCGATGGTTTTGCGGTGGTCTTGTCGCTGCCCTTTGCCGAATTCAGAAATCTCTATACGCTTGGGCTGAGCGATTACTTCACCGGCTTCGCGAAAGGTCTCTTTGCGAAAATCGCACACGTGGTCCCGATTGATGCCTCGGCATATCTGAACAAGGCGCTGCATATCTCCGCCTATGTGATGCGCCACGGCCGATCGCTCCTCATCTTTCCTGAGGGCGGCCGCTCGCCGGGGGGGACCCTTCTCGAATTCAAAAAGGGCGTCGGCATACTGGCAGTTGAGATGGGGGCCGCCGTAGTGCCGGCATACATAAGCGGCGCCTTCGAGTCGCTTCCCCGGGGCAGGGCCATTCCCAGGTTCAAGAAGATCACGGTCACTTTCGGGAAGCCTCTCCGTGCGGAAGATATTGAACCGTCGAAAAAGCCGGCTGTAATCGATGAATATCAGTATTTCGCGTCTGCGCTGAGGGAAAGGGTCGAGAGACTGAGGGAAAAAGCCGGCCCGTAATAATGCGATACCCGAAACTTCGTGATAGTCAGTAGTTTCTTTTCCCGGCATGGGGAGATAGGCGGGAGGCGTTTCATGTTTACTAGGCAAAAAAAAGTGGCGCTTGCTTCCTCTTTTTCTCGGCCGTTTGTGCATCTTGAGACTTCAAGCGTGAGACTTTTTGAGTCTTACTACCTTACATCCTGAGACACTACAACCTTTTGCCGATTTTCAGAGGAGCAAGTCCACCACTTTTTTACCTGTTCCTTGACT
>JAJYLU010000071.1 GCA_021787505.1 Nitrospirota bacterium
TGTGGCAGATTATCTTTACATCCATATCCCTTTTTGCGTCAGGAAATGCCTCTACTGCGATTTCACTTCTGTCCCATACGATGAGGAGCAGGCCGACGATTATGTTGAGGCGCTGTGCAAAGAACTTGCCCTGAAGAAGCATCAGGCCGGCAACCTCAAGACCCTTTACATCGGCGGGGGAACGCCATCCCTCATGTCCGATAAATTTTTCGAGATCCTCTTTTCCTGTCTGACAGCTAATTTCAGGTTTGCCAGCCACCCGGAAATCACGGTCGAGGCAAATCCCGGAACGCTGAGCAAAGCCAAATTGGGGATTTTAGTCTCCCTGGGCATAAACCGGATCAGCTTCGGAATACAGTCATTTCAGGACAACGAACTGAAAGCGCTCGGGAGGATACATACTTCGCGCGAGGCCATGACCGCCCTCGAAATTGCAAGAAAGACCGGTCTCACGAATATCTCCCTCGACCTCATGTACGGGATCCCCGGACAGACAATCGCTACATGGCGCGATACGCTGAAAAATGCCGTCGAACTAGCCCCTTCCCACATCTCCGCATACGAACTCACCCCGGAAAAAGGAACTCCTCTCTTCTGCATGCTCGAAGAAGAAAGGATTGAGTTGCCCGGGGAAGAGATAGTCCTGGGGATGTACGACGATGCGATAGCGTATCTCGCCGAAAATGATTATGGACACTATGAAATCTCCAACTTTGCCAGGCCGGGGTTCCGCTGTCGGCATAATCAGAATTACTGGGACAGAGGCGAATATCTTGCGGCAGGGGCCGGCGCCCACTCATTCATCGCCGGAGTCCGCACCAGAAATACCGGCAATATTCCTGTGTACATCGAACGACTCAGAGCAGGGACGCTACCTCTAGAAGAATCGCTTGCAATCTCGGCGCCCGAGGCGCTGCGGGAGCAACTCTTTCTCGGCCTGAGGAAGACGGACGGAATCCCCCTGGCCGGAATGGAGCCGACGCGGGTAAATATCACCGAGGCGGCAGCCGAACTGATCGAAGAAGGCTATCTGGAAATAGCGGGCGGGAATCTCCGGCTCACCAGAAAGGGCTTGGTATTGTCCAATACGGTGATCGTTACTCTATTCGAGAAGTTGGGCCTTTAGTCTGCCTTGTCAGGAATGTATCTTCTTCATGAGCCAGGCCATGTTCCTGCCGAGATCCCTGAAGGTGGCCATGCCCTCTTCGTCATTCAGCACCTCGCCGGGATTTCTTCCATAGGCGAGGTTCCAGTAAGACGAACCCGGGATGACCATATGGCTGATGCCGAAGAAGAAATTAATACTCGAATACACATGAGTGGCCCCCGCCCTTCGCGCCGCAACCACCGCTGCGCCAACCTTCCTTCTGAAAAGATTACCGTTCGCACGGGAGACAAGTCCTGCCCTGTCGATGAGGGCCTTCACCTCGGTCGAAACGTTGGCGAAATAAGTCGGAGAGCCGATGATAATGCCGTCAGCCCCGATCATCTTCTCTATGAAGCCGTTCAGGTCATCCTTCTGGATGCATTTAAGGTTCTTGTTTTCGAAGCACTTATAACAGGCCCGGCACCCCCTGATGTTGGCGCCGCCCAGTTGGACCAGTTCCGTTTCCAATCCCTCTTTTTCGAGCTCTTCGAACACCGTCTTTATAGAAAAAGAGGTATTCCCTTCTTTTCTTGGGCTTCCATTGAACGCAACAACTTTCATTACTCGTCTCCTCTTCTGTGAAAATAAGAATTATGCCCTTCCGCCTGAACAGAAGAACCTGCCAAAGTCCACGCCTATCGTATCGGCGGTCTCTTTCCAGCGGTCAGCCGGGGGAATGTCGAATATGATATCATATTTCAGCGGCGCGACAAGCCAACTGTCCGTCATCATTTCCTGCTCGAGTTGGTTCGGCGCCCAACCGCTAAACCCCAGGGCAAGCATGTACCTTGAAGGGCCCTTGCCGCCGGCAATGTCATGCAGGATTTCTTTCGACGCAGTCACGGCAAGGTTCTTAGTCACCCTGATTGCCCCGTATTTTTCTTTGTACGGCGAGTAGATGACATAACCCTGCTCGGGTTTCACCGGCCCTCCGTAATAGATAGGAAGATCGACACTGGTTTTTTGGATCTCGAAGGCGCTCAGAAGGGGTTTAAAACTGTTCATAAGCACCTTGTTGATAATAAGCCCAAAAGCGCCTTCCCTCGAATGCTCGCAGATGAGCACAACGGTCCTGCTGAAATTGGGGTCTTCCATCCCGGGGGCCGCGATCAGAAAACTTCCCGACAAATTGGTGATGTCCATGTGTTCGGCCACATAATTAATATACCACAATCTCCCACTGATACAAGGTGCCTCCTGGCCGGCGAAAACCCTCTTTTACTGGGCCGCGGCGAGATGGTACAATACGGGAAAAGGAAGGGAATTAATATGCGCCCATTTTTCTTATCCGCCAAGACGATCTCCGATGCATGGTTTCAGCTGATCTACAATATATTCGAGAATTCCTATGAACAGAAGATACAGAAAGGGTCGTTCGAAAAAGAACAGTACCGCCTCCAGTATCCCGGCATCGCGGTATACATCGAGCACCCGGGACTGGACATGATACCGGTAATGCCTCCGGGTTCGACTATCCCTGCTCCCACGACAAAGGAATACATCGAAGACTATTTCGCCAATTATCTTATGGACCCCGAGCTTGCGGAAAACGAGACATACAAATATGCGAGCAGGATCCATTACCCAATGCCGAAAGGGGGCACCCAGTTTGAGCGGGTCGTCCAGATGCTGAAAGAGACGCCGCTCACCAACCAGGCGATCGCCGAGATAGGTTCGCCCGAAGACCACGATATCTGCATCGGAAACGACGGCAAACTCGACCCGCCCTGTCTCCGCCTCCTCGACTTCAAGGCCATTCCAGCGGGCGACGGCCTGGCGCTTACCGTCACCTGTTATTTCCGCTCGTGGGACCTCTGGGCAGGTTTTCCGACAAACCTCGGCGGCATCGAACTTCTCAAACAGTATGTCGCCGGGGAGACCGGTCTGAAGAACGGACCGATGTTCGCCTATAGCGCGGGCGCCCATATTTACGGCTACCAGGAAGATATCGCCAGGCTCCGGACGCTGAAGCCTAAGAAGCAAGCATCAGAAGAATGACGCTCTTCAGGCTTTTATTAGGTATCGCGCTGCTCGCCGCAGGACGAAATCTCTTCTGGCTCTTTCTCGGCGGAACGGGATTCATACTGGGCTTCGATCTCGCCGGACGCTTGGTACACGGCCAACCGCAGGGGATCATGTTCTTCATCGCCGTGGTTGCCGGGGTGGCATGCGCGCTACTGGCACTTTTTCTCCAGAAGTTAGCGATCATCGTCGCGGGATTCATCGCCGGAGGGTATCTTCTTCCCGCACTTGTGAAGGAATTCAGTGTTAGCAACGGTCATTACCACTGGCTGCTTTTCATTGTCGGCGGCATCGTGGGGGCGCTTCTCATGAAGGTGTTCTTCAACTGGGCACTGATCATCCTGTCTTCTGTTGTAGGATCGAACCTCATCATCGAGGCCGTCCACTTCGGTCCTCAACTGAGGAAATTGTTTTTCGTCTTCCTGCTTCTGTTAGGGATAGTCATCCAGGCGGGAATAACACAACGGAAGACCTCGCACCGTCCGCGCTGAACATCAAAACTGCCGATGTATTTCGAACTATCTGGAGAGCTCCCTTATAAAGGCAGAAAAATCCCGTATCGCAGAAGGAATGCTTTGATGCAGCAGGGCGTAATCGATTTCAGCGTATTCATGGACCAGAATGTTCCGCAATCCTGCGGCGCGAGCAAGGTTGCCGCTCAATTCCTTGCTGAGCATGCCGGCCTGTCCGGCCCTTAGAAAAGCGGCCCTGTATGACGAAGGCACAGGCTCCTCCTTTTTTCCAGAAATCAGATGGAAGACGATATCGCTTGCAGCAATTAGCAGGAGTTCGAGAAGCCGCTCCACTTCATAATGTCTCTGCATAAATACCTCAAAGGAAGCCCCTTCATAGGGTTGGAGGTCGCGAAGGTACCCGGCGATCAGAGCGAGCTTCCTTTCAATCACCTCAGGCGACATTGGAAGCCTTCTCGCCAAACTTTCTGAGGTGATCCCTCTGCATTTTCCTGAGTCTTTCAGTATCGAGGTAGAGCTTCCAGGCCCTCAGTTTTTCTTCCATAAATATCCCTTTCCTCCCCTCATAGAGGGCCTGTCCATTCATAAAAATCTCATAGAGTAGCAAAGGGTCGGTGTCGTCCGCAAGCACTACAAGGTCAATTTCTTTGTCTCCTAATATCCCGCCGAGCCGAAAGAGGAGATCCAACTTCGAGACACTTGCGCCTCTTTTCATTTTAATTGCAACATCGATATCGCTCTTAGGATGGACCGTCCCCCTCGCATGCGACCCGAAAAGGACGAACAGTTCGACATCGTTTTCCCTGCAAAAGGGCTCGATTTCCCTGGTATTCATGATTTAATCATAAGAACGGGAAGGCTGATTGTCAAGGCAAGACGTGCGTTTACCACGGTCCTAGAGGGTCACTGAATAAGGATGTTCTCTATGATCACCGTCCCTGCCGATATGGTAAGCGTTCCGTCTATCGCAGACCATTGACCGTCATTACCGGAATAATCGCAGTTATAGCCGCCTTTGAAGACGATTGATATGTCTCTATCGAAATCAATATCCTCGACGAAATCCAGAGCCTGAGTCTGCGAACCGCTTCGGTGCCCGGGCAAAGCCTTAAGGCATCGCCCACTATACGGCGACTTCTATAAGGCTGGAGGGGTCATGAGGCTGCTTGGATTCCATGACTTCAAGCCATCCCTAAATCGCTTCCTTAATGTTGGTAATGGCTTCTTTATACGTCGTCCCCTGAGACATACATCCCTGAAGGGCAGGCACTTCAGCTACGAAATAACCTGCTTCATCCTTTTTTACGATAACATGAAGCTCCATTCAGCGCTCCTTTGCCCGATAACTCTGCTCCACTTTACCATACAGAAAATCTTACTGTCAAAACCGAAAACACCACAGCTGAGGGTTGCCTTTAAAGAAGGATTCCGGACGCCCGGAATGAAGGACTTTTCTTTGGCCAATGCGGAAAGAAGGACGCCGAGGGTTTACTTAACGTGCCGGACCAGACTTTCAACTTTGAGCTTGCTGTGACGGGCGATTGTTTCGAAATGAGCATCCGCATGCAGGAGGACAGCATCATTGTCGATGGCAGACGCGGCGATCAGGATGTCAGTAGCGGGGATGTTAGCGCCTTTGCCCTTGAGGTCATACGCCATGCGTGAAGCCGCGTCCCATAGACGCTTTTCCATCTCAATATAATGCAGGCCATCAAGCCTGTCTTTAAGGCGGCCATATTCCTTATCATTGCGGACGCCACCAAGAAGTTCCAGCTCAATTATACCGTTGATTGCAACGTCGCTTTCTATCAGCGCCTGCCCCACCCGCTCCTTAACAAGGGGAAGGAAATTCCTTCTTAGGGCAAAGATCCATACCGAGGTATCGATAATAACCATCTATTTCGAGGCCCGGTTCTTCTTGAGGTCTTCCAGAGTAAGATCCAAAGAAAAGGTCCCCAGCTCGCTCCGAAGGCGCTCACGGTTCTTGGCCCTTAGCAGTGCCCGCAGCCCTTTTTCGATCACTTCCTTTTTCGTTCTGATATTCGTCTCCCGAAGGGCCGCCTGCATCAATTCCTCATCGATCTCGACAGTCGTCTTTCCCATGACATCTCCTTTTATGTATTCTTATTACATACTAAAGTATGTCATGCAATATGTCAAGGCGGATTTCGTCAATGGTTTTTGTAACGTCAGATTTAAAGCCGCGAACATTTGTAGGGGCTTATTGCAATACGCCCTTACCAGATTGCACGACACATTCATTTATTACCACAATCCCACGAAAATGATTCGGCATGACCACGTAATAATCCAATTCCACATTGAAACGTAAATCTGCCGTTTTCTTTCATTCATTCTGCACAATCTTCCCGTATTCATTTAATGCAATGCCCCCATCAACAACATCCCCGAACAAACATTCCCTGTTATGCGCACATATCGTCACGAAATATGCCCCGGCCTGTGAATAATCGTATTCCTTCAGGCGGATGGATCGGCGCTGGTGAAAAGCGGGATTATATGTCATTAGAAAAAAATCTTAGAAGAAAGATTCCGGACAAGCCTGAATGACAAGTTCACAAATCTAAAAAATGTAGGGGCACGGCGCGCCGTGCCCGTGGATTCAATCCTACCCCTTCACTACCGGATAACACCTTTCGCAGAGCTCGGGTTCGTCCGCAAAACTGCCCACCTTGGTCGACCAATTCCAGCACCGCTGGCATTTGTCACCCGGCGCCCTCTCGACCAATACCTGAAGCCCTTCGATATTGGAGCTTTCGTAGGCACCAGGCAGTGCATTTCCTGATATCTCGGCCGCAGAAACGAGCAGCAGAGCGGGAAGAAAATCGGCATATGAAGCTACGAGATCCCGATATTTCTCAGGCAGCCTGATCTTCACCCTTGCTTCGAGCGGGTTCCCTATAAACTTCTCGGCCCTCTTGATCTCGAGTGCCTTATTGATCTCGTTTCTAAGATCGAGAAGGTCTTTCCATTTTTCCTCCAGTGCGTTATCCAGGGACTCCTCTTTCACAACCGGGAAATTGGAAAGAAATACTGACTCTACCTCTCCACTTTCAACTTTTAACCTTTCACTTTTCAGATATCCCCAGACCTCCTCGGCCGTAAAAGAAAGGACCGGCGCCATCAGCCCGGTCAGCGTCATAAGTATCTCCCACAACACCCACTGACCCGCACGCCGTTCGGTCGAGCCCGTCTTTGCAGTATACAGTCTGTCCTTCAGCACATCGAGATAAAAGGAGCTCATATCGACGACACAAAAATTGTGTATCGAATGGAAGACCTCGTGGAAATCGAAATTCTCATAGGCCCGCGTCACCTTCTTCACGAGGTTCTGCAGCCTGCTCATCGCCCACCGGTCGATCTCCTGAAGGCCGCCGCGGTAATCCCGGTGATCGAAATCATGAAGATTTCCAAGGAGGAACCGGCAGGTATTCCTTATCTTCCTGTAGGCCTCCGTAAGCCTGTTTAGTATCTCCTTCGATATCCTTATGTCGTCCTTATAATCCTCCGCAGAGACCCATATGCGCAATATCTCTGCCCCGAACCCCTTGATAATCTCCTGCGGCGCGATCACATTGCCGAGAGATTTGGACATTTTTTTCCCAGCGCCGTCCACCACAAACCCGTGGGTAAGCACGGTGCGATAGGGCGCACTGCCCCTCGCGCCTACCGAGGTGAGCAGAGAACTCTGGAACCATCCCCTATGCTGGTCGCTTCCCTCGAGGTACATATCAGCCGGCCAGGAGAGTCTCTCGTCCCTCTCGACGACCGCCGCATGGCTCACCCCCGAATCGAACCAGACATCGAGGATGTCCATCTCCTTGCCGAAACTATCTTTCCCGCATTTTCTGCATACATAGCCCTTCGGGAGAAATTCGCTCACGCCTTTTAT
>JAJYLU010000072.1 GCA_021787505.1 Nitrospirota bacterium
AAGAACGACGGCAATAAGCTTCTGAGGGAGTTCGTGTACTCCGCGATCAAGAGGATCGAGTATGGACAGTAGGGAAGACATCGAGCGGTTCAGGATCGGTAAAGATCTGGTCAACCAGCTTTCCGTAGTGCTTCGCACATCCCATATACATGACCCCAACAATATAGCGGTGGTATCCGTCATCGACAAGCTTGTCCCCATGGTCAACCTGCTTGTTGAGGACGAACGCGTGGTTTCCCTTGAACTGAGAGGCGAGTTTTTTTACATCAACGATTACCGCATACGCTATTCTCTGGAGTACTTGCTTAACTTCGATTTCCTGATACGGGAATTCAAGAAGAGGGAACTCGGCAGCATCACTTTCAAAGATAAGATTGCGGCCGAGCAGATAAAGGTTTTTGTACGGGCATTTATCGCCTCGCCTTTTTCCGAGACGCCCTACGAAGTAATCGAAGAGAAGATGGCAAATGTAAATAATGTCTCCGTCGGGAAGTTGAGGAAGATTGTAGAGGAGGATGCGCTCGAACCGCGCAAGATGGTGAAGAAGACCTATTTCAATGCGGTGTCATTTACGCGCGGGGTCATCAACAAGATCAAGGGCGGAGAAAAGGTAAACATCAAGAAAGCCAAGAGGGTCATAGAGACCATGGTTGACCATATTCTTGAGGAAGAGCAGCTCCTCCTCGGCATGACGGCTATAAAGGATTATGACGAATATACATACCATCACTCGGTTAATGTCAGCATCCTGTCGATTGCGCTGGGACAGCGGCTGGGGTTAAACCGCAAGACGCTTACGGATCTCGGCATGGTGGCGCTCTTTCACGATATAGGGAAGATGGATATACCGTATGAAGTGCTCAACAAGCCGTCCAATTTCACGGACGAGGAATGGAAGATCATACGGAAACATCCGGTCTGGGGCGTCAAGGCATTGCTGAAACTGAAGAAACTCGATCCGCTTACGACGAAGTCGGCCATTGTTTCTTTCGAACACCATATGAATTTCGACCTGTCGGGGTATCCGAGGGCCAGCAAGAGATTCGATCTCGATTTTTTCAGCAAAATAGTATGCCTCGCCGACCAGTATGACGCGATGACCTCATCCAGAGTATATTCGAGAATCCCTATGGCCCCGGATAAGGCGCTGAGTATCATGATGGAGCGGTCGGGCAGCCAGCTGGACCCGCTCCTTTTCAAATTTTTCATCAACATGGTCGGTGTCTTTCCTATCGGGACAGTGGTGATGCTCAACACAAAGGAACTGGGGCTTGTATGCGAAAGCAATCAGTTATTCCCTGCCCGGCCGCGCGTGATGATCATTATCGACGCAAAAGGAAGCAGGGTGAAGGGTCATATCGTGGATCTGACGGAAAAGAACGCTCAAGATGCCTTTGTTCGGTCTATCACCAGGACGATGGACCCCAACAAATACAAGATCAACCTCGCAGAATACCTTTTATAAGGAAGACGCCCTTGTCTCTCAGGTTGGCGTCAGAACCTGAACCAGCTTTTTTTTGTCTGTAGTCGCTGAAAAAGCCCCAAAATTTCCCTAAGGATACGGTTCGTCTCCTCCTGTTCCTTCCTCGTTTCTTTCAGATCCTTCATCTCCTTGGTGAGGACATAGACCGAATTCTTAAGATCCGTCAGCAGGCCGTTGATGCTTGAAATTTCATCGATAATGCGGTCAATCTTGTCGGGCGGAATTGCCGGAACCTCCGAGAGCCGTTGCGTGGAGGGCCTTTCCTCAGCGGCTTCAGAGGTCGGACCCGGGACATCTCTTTCCGTCGGCAAGACAATTTTCTCCTCCGGCTCCTCTTTTTTCGACCGGGTTTCAGCCGAAGGGGCCGGGGGCTGTTCACCAGGCGGCACAATCTTTTCCTCCGCTTCCTGTGCTTCATAGGCGGGTTCGATCGCGCGAGGGGTTTCAACAGCCGGCAGGGCATTCCGTCTCGTTTCCTCCTCCGGCCACAGCGCCCGAACGTCCCCTGCAGGGGGAACGGCCGACGTTATTGGCGCGGCAGCCGCAACAGGGGGCCCGGGAGCGACTTCTTCAAATGAAGATTCCTTATTCCCGGCAGGCGGCTGCGGACTCACGGCCTCTTTCTCTTTTGAAGGCTGGATTTCGATCTGGTGCTTCCTGGATATATGTTTGAGAAGCAGTCTAGTAATAAGCCGGAATGAATCCTCCACCCCGGCCCCACTGATCGCCGAGGATTCCACGAAGTGATACTGATTGCGGTTCAGATCGGCGTCGAGTTCTTCTACCGAGGCGATATTCCCGAGGTCCCTTTTATTATACTGGAGCACGATCGGCACTTCATCAGGATTGATGTTATTCGACAGAAGATTTTCCCGCATATTCTCGAAACTTTCAATGTTCTGCTCCCTCATGTCACGCTGGGAGTCTGCCACGAACACGACCGCATCAGCTCCTTTGAGCACGACCTTTCTGGTCGCATTATACCTGACCTGGCCGGGCACCGTGTAAAGCTGGAACCGTATAGAAAAATCCCGGATCTTCCCGAGTTCAACCGGCAGAAAGTCAAAGAACAAGGTCCTGTCGGCCTCCGTAGACAAGGAGAGCAGTCTGCCCTTATTTTCCGGATTCAAAATCGAATGCAGGTACTGCAGGTTTGTCGTCTTGCCGCTCAGGCCGGGCCCGTAATAGACGATCTTCAAAGTGATCTCTTTTGTCGCGTAGTTAAAGAGTGCCATAGGTCCTCTATACTATAGCATAAACTCCGTTTCGTGTCTGGTACTTGACGCGGTACATCGCCTCGTCCGCTATCCTCAGCAAATCCTCCTTCGAGCGGGCGCTCTCAGGGTACGATGCGACCCCGAAACTTGCCGTCAAACGGAGCGAGTATCCGTCTTTCTTCAGAAAAACGTTCTGTTCGATCCCTTTGCGTATCCTCTCGGCGATTTGCACTGCCGAAGCAGGCACGGTCTGAGGCAGCACGATCACAAATTCGTCTCCGCCGTAACGGGCGACGATATCGATTGCCCGTAGGCTTTTGATCAGGAGCTGGCCCATCTCGACGAGAAGCTTGCTGCCCACCAGATGCCCGTAATTATCGTTGATCACCTTGAAATGATCGATATCCATAAAAATGAGCGACAGGGAGCTCTTGTGCCGGTTCGACCTCGTAATCTCGAGCTCGAGGGTACGGTTCAGGTATCTGGTATTAAATAATTTAGTGAGGTCATCGGTGATGGACAGCTCAGCCATCTTCTGATAGAGGGCCGCCCTCTCTATCGCAAGGGCAGCGCGGTCGACCAGTCTCATAATGAGATCCAGATCCTCCCTCGAAAAAGGGTCATCAGCAGTCTTGCTCACGACTTCCAGGACCCCTAGTATGTTTCCCTTACTCCTGATCGGAACGCACATGAGCGATTTGGTCTTGTCGCCCGCCTCCTTGTCTAGCTTGGACCAGAACCTTTTATCGATCGAGACATCGGGCACGACAACCGGTATCCCTTCCTGCGCCACCCAGCCCGCAATGCCTTCGCCCATCTTGAGCCTGATCTTTCTCATCTTTCTCTTGTCTTCTTTTTTGCCGGTCATCTTCTCGAACACGAGTTCGCCGGTACCCTCATCAAGAAGAAGAATCGACCATGTGTCCGCTTTGATGAGCTTCCTGGATTTCTTCATGATGGTGGTCAGGATATCGTTCAGTTCAAGCGTCGACGTGAGGGTCTTGCTTACCTCGTCGAAAAAATCGAGTTCCCTCGTGAGCGTTGCGAGGCGGTTCTTGAGTGCAGAATTCTCTTCAAGTATTTCCTTTTCCCTCAGTGCCTTTTTGAAGAGGTATTCGAGCTCTCTCGACGAAGGCTCAGCAACGAAGTAGGTCAGGGGATATTTCATCCACGGTCCGAACCCTGTAAACAGGCGAGAATCCGAAAAAACGACTTTGGGCGTGTCCTTAAACGAGAGCTGGAAGTCCCTGAAAGACGGTTCTGCGCTTTGATTCTTGTCGATCAGGATGAGCTGCGGCTCAGTTCCCGGACGATAATGGATATTGTCGATAGTTTTAAAGGGGACAACATCTCCGCCCTTTGCCGCAAGGGCGATCTCTTTTTTTTTCAGTATGGGAGCCCGGCCTATCGAGAATATCCTACTCATTCGCCCCGCAGCATTTTTTGTATTTCTTTCCGCTGCCGCAAGGACAGGGCTCGTTTCGCCCTGTTTTTTTCCCTTTCGTGACCGTCTGAGAAGTGCCGCCTTCTCCCCTGTTGTAATTCAGATTGACCCTTCGCTGCTGTGACCTCACTACCGATTCCTGATTTCTCTGTATCTGTATCTTGAAGAGCCTCGATACGATTTCCGTCGACATCCTCCCCGACAGCTCGGAAAACATCTCAAATGCCTCTTTCTTGTATTCCACGAGGGGATCCCTCTGCGCATACCCGCGCAGGCCGATTCCTTCCTTCAGATGGTCCATCGCCAGCAGATGGTCTTTCCACTGGGAATCCACGACCTGAAGTACTATCATTTTTTCGAGGTATCGCATCATCTCGTTCCCGACCTCAGCCTCTTTCTTTGCGTAAGACCCTTTGATATCTTCCGATAATTTCTCGCTGAGCGCCGAAATCTCTTCGGGAGTATTGTCGAGGGACACGGCAAAAATTCCATAGGCCGAGTCTTTCAGCCCCTTTACGTCCCACTCTGAAAATCTCGTGTCTACGGGGCAGTATATGGAAAGGAGTTCATCGATGTTGTCATCGATCATCGAGAGGATTTTACTCTTGAGGCCTTCACCCCCCTGAAGCACTTCTTTTCTGAAGGCGTATATCTCCGTCCTCTGTTTGTTCATCACATCGTCGTATTCGAGGAGGTGTTTCCTGATATCGAAGTTCTGCGATTCGACCCTCTTTTGGGCGTTCTCGATCGCCTTCGATACCATTCTGTTTTCTATGGGGACATCTTCATCCATGCCGAGTCTGCCCATAAGGCCTGAGATCTTGTCGGAACCGAATATCCTCATCAGGTCATCCTCAAGGGAGAGATAGAAACGGGTCGAGCCGGGGTCTCCCTGCCTTCCGGAACGTCCCCTGAGTTGGTTATCAATCCTCCGGGCCTCGTGACGCTCAGTTCCCAGGATATGTAAGCCTCCGGCTGCGAGGACCTTTTCCTTATCCGCCGCGCACTTTTTTTCTGCTTCCTGCAACGCCTTTATCCACTCTTCCTCGGAGTGCTCCGGCTTATCCTGCAGCATCTCGCGAGCCAATCCCGCAGTGTTTCCGCCAAGGATAATATCGGTGCCTCTGCCGGCCATATTCGTGGCGATCGTGACCGCGCTGCTTCTGCCTGCCTGGACAATGATCTCGGCCTCCTTCTCGTGATACTTTGCGTTGAGGACCGAATGTTTGATGCCTTTTTTCTTCAGCAGGCTGCTCAGCAGTTCGGACTTTTCTATCGAAATGGTACCTACGAGAACCGGTTGTCCTTTTTTGTTAAGTTCCTCTATCTCCCGGATGACCGAGTTAAATTTTCCCTTCTCCGTCTTATAGATCACGTCCGGGTGGTCGGCCCTTACCATCGGTCTGTTCGTAGGAATCACCAATACGTCAAGGTTATAGATCTTCGCGAACTCTTCGGCCTCGGTCTCGGCGGTGCCCGTCATGCCCGCAAGTTTGTTGTACATGCGGAAATAATTCTGGAAGGTAATTGTTGCGAGGGTCTGGTTCTCGCTCGCGATCTTCACCCCTTCCTTGGCTTCCACCGCCTGGTGGAGACCGTCTGACCATCGCCTCCCCGGCATAAGCCTTCCGGTGAACTCGTCGACAATTATGACCTCTCCGTCCTTGACAACGTAATCGACATCCCTTTTGAAAAGGGTGTGCGCTTTCAATGCCTGCAGAACGTGATGGACGAGTTCGATATTGGCAGGGTCGTAGAGGTTGCCGGCCCCGATAAGCTTTTCCGTCTTGATGTTCCCTTCTTCAGTCAGTATCGCGGCCCTCGCCTTTTCATCGACGGTGTAGTCGATTTCCTTCTGCAATTTAGGGATTATCTTATCGATCTTGTAATATTTGTCCGTGGATTCTTCGGAAGGGCCCGATATGATCAACGGCGTCCGGGCTTCATCGATCAGTATGCTGTCGACTTCATCCACGATAGCGTAATTCAGCTCCCTCTGGACATACTGGGAGAGATCATATTTCATATTGTCCCTGAGGTAGTCGAACCCGAATTCGTTGTTCGTTCCATATGTGATGTCGGAGTTGTATGCCGCCTGTCTTTCCTCGTCCGTAAGACCGTGCACGATGACCCCAACGCTGAGGCCGAGGAACTGGTACAACGGCCCCATCCACTGCGCGTCTCTTTTTGCAAGATAATCGTTCACCGTTACGACATGCACACCCCGGCCCTCCAGGGCGTTCAGGTAGACGGGGAGGGTGGCCACAAGTGTTTTTCCTTCGCCGGTCTTCATTTCCGCGATCTTGCCCTCGTGCAGGACCATTCCTCCGATCATCTGTACGTCGAAATGCCGCATTTTAAGAACGCGCTTCGATGCCTCGCGTACAACCGCGAACGACTCCGGAAGCAGATCATCCAGGGTGTCTCCATTCTTGAGTCGATTGCGGAACTCCGCGCTTTTCTCTTTCAGTTGATTGTCTGAAAGTGCCGAGATTTCAGGTTCCAGCGAGTTGATCTTCTCCGCGACGGGAAGTAGCCTGTTGACCTCTCGCTCGTTCTTTGTGCCTATGATTTTTTTCAATATTCCGAACATCTTTTAATAATAACCGAACCATAGCAAGAATGCAAGAAATGCCAGTATATCAACGCGTTAGACGAGATACTTCCATCCATTGGGATCTGGAAATTGAAGAAACCCGTGCCGGCGTGTTACATTTTCAAGATGAGGAAATCAGTATTTATTTACACCTATGGATGCCAGATGAATGTCCACGACTCCGAAAAGATGCTCGGCATACTTCATGGCCAGGGATATGCCCCTGCGGGAAGTCCGGAAGACGCGGACCTCATAATCTTCAACACCTGTGCAATCCGGGAAAAAGCCGAACAGAAATTTTACAGTCAGCTCGGCAGAACCAAGATGCTGAAAAGAAGGCGCAATGAAGTTAAGATCGCGGTTGCGGGATGTGTCGCCCAGGAGACGAAAGAGAGACTTTTCGGGAGGGCCCCCTATGTCGATTTTATTGTAGGCCCCCAAAATATTCATCTGATCGGCGAGATGGTCGACGGGGAACGTCGCACCGCATTGATTGAGGACAACCTGGAACTGGCCTCCACCGAGATCGCAGCCAGACGCGGGAGCGATATCAGGGCGTGGGTTTCCATAATGTACGGATGCAACAACTTCTGCTCCTACTGCATCGTGCCGTTGACACGGGGGCGTGAAATTTCAAGGCCGAGCGGCGCGATAATCGCCGAGGTACGGAGTCTCAGTGAAAAAGGATATAAGGAAGTGACTCTTCTGGGCCAGAATGTAAACTCATATTGCAGCGATATTACCTTCCCGCAACTTCTGAGAA
>JAJYLU010000073.1 GCA_021787505.1 Nitrospirota bacterium
AACCGAAGAAGACCACGTACGCCACCGTCGAATATATCGATTACATAGGGCTTACCAAAGGCGATATGGAACAGAACAGGAAGGTCTCGGACCTCATCAAGGATGCGGATGCCATCGTGCATGTGGTGAGGGGGTTCGAAGAGGAATCCGTCGTACACCCGCTCGGCAGCGTCGACCCGAAGCGGGACGTCGAGACGATCGAACTCGAAATGATCTACGGAGACCTCGAACTCGTGGACAAGAGGCTCGAGCGGATGGAGCAGGGGGCCAGGAGGGGAAAGAAACCGGACGAGTCCGAAAAAAAACTGCTCCTGAAATTCAAGGAAATACTCGAAAAAGAGAGCCCGCTCAGGGATGTCGATTTTTCCGAAGAGGAGCGCAGGGCAATGAGCCATCTGCAATTCATGTCGATGAAGCCCGAGCTCGTGGTGCTGAACGTGGGCGAGGCGGAGGTGAACGCCGAAGGCACACGCGGGACCGTTGCGAAGATCGAGGCGCTCTTTAAGGGCGGACAGGTGAGGGTCCTGAGCGTCTGCGGCAAGATAGAAATGGAGATCGCCCAACTGCCTGCCGGGGAGGCGAAGGCCTTTCTCGATGATCTCGGAATAGCTGAGCCGGCCCTGAATAAACTTATTCGCGTCTCGTATGATCTGCTCGGCCTCATCTCTTTTCTCACGAGCGGAGAAGACGAGGTGCGGGCATGGACGATCAGGAGGGGGATGAACGCACAAAAGGCCGCGGGCAAGATCCATTCGGACATCGAAAGGGGGTTCATCAGGGCCGAGGTGATATCTTTCGATGATTTTATATCGTGCGGCGGTATGGCTGCGGCGAGGGAGAAGGGCCTGCTCAGACTTGAGGGCAAGACCTACGAAGTCGCGGACGGGGACATCATCAATTTCAGGTTTAATGTATGATATGCCTGTTAGCAGCAGAAATAACATAGCTGAGCGGGGACGGACATGCTGAAAAACGCCATACAATCGGCAGGATTTGATTATGATTCACGTAAACGCAATCCCGGCGTATGGTGTTTTCCCGGGAAGGTAGTCTGACCAGTCTGTTGCATTTAACGGTGCCTCGACTATGGCTGTTTTTCATCACATCTGCCCTCGCCTTCAACCAGCATCAGGGTATTCGCATTTCATTATCGTCGAAAAAGCTTCATTTCAGTTTCTTCTGATGTATAATGTATAGTGATTGCTGAAAAAAGGTGGGGGATGAAGGCCCAGGAGATTTTTGAAAGCAGCGTCAAGGTAATGAAGATGCTCCTCGCAAAGGACGAGATGATGGAGTCGATCAGGAGGGCCAAGGAGAGGGGCGAAGAGGGGAATGTCCGTCTTCTCGACAAAGAGCGTGAAAACGTGAACGAGCTGGTCCGTAGGATCGTCGAAGGGAAAGGTCCGCGAGAAATTCTGAAGGCCGTGCCGCAGGCGCGGCTGGACGCGGTAGTGATACGCTATCTCAGAAATCGGGAGATATTCATGAAGACCTTTCCACAGGGCGTCGAGGATGCCGACCCGGACCCCCTTGCAATATGGGCTGCGGTCATGATTTCGCCGGGGGACGAGAAGCCCGACGCGTGATAGGGTATGGAACAGATCAAGGAACTGATCAGGCGTTACGGGCTTGAGGAAGACCTTGAACATGTCATCATCCCGTTCCATGACAAAGAGGGGAGAAAAAAACGCTGCTTTCTGCTGAAGAGGAGGTTCCTCAGGCTGGTCTATCCGGACGGCCATTTCGAGGAGTTTCCGCTGGAAGAGGTGATCGAGGCGATCATGCGGTCTCCAGATTTACCGCTGAGCGAGGCGCTCTCTTTGCTGCATGAGGAACTAGATGCCGAGATATCGAAAATATTTGAAAATGAGAAGGAAGTAAAATCGGAATGAGAAGAATATGAAAAAGAGGATATTGATCAATGCGATGTATCCCGAGGAGAAGAGGGTAGCGATCGTCGATGGCGAGACGCTGGTTGATTTTTACGTCGAAGCCTCGGGCAAGGAGCACCTCAAGGGGAACATTTACAAGGGCGTGATCACGAGGATAGAGCCGGGCCTGCAGGCGGCCTTCGTGAACTTCGGTCCGAAGAAGCACGGGTTTCTTCAGGCAAGGGAGATAAAGGCCGAATATTTCCAGACCAAGTCCGAGGGGAAGAGGTTCCGCGTCCAGGACCTCCAGAAGGGGCAGGAGTTGATCGTGCAGGTCGAGAAGGACGAGCGGGACACGAAGGGCGCGAGCCTTACGACCTTTATCTCGATCCCCGGAAGGTATATCGTCATGATGCCCGGCCAGGAGAGGGTCGGTATCTCCAGAAAGATAGAAGACAGGGACGACAGGGAACGTCTCAAAGAGATATTTAAGTCGCTGAAGCTCCCCAAGGATATGGGCTTTATCCTCAGGACTGCGGGAAGCGACAAGACAGGGGAAGACCTCGAAAACGACCTGAAATACCTGACCAAGCTCTGGACCAAGATCCAGACCGAGGCGAAGAAGGTATCGGCGCCGGCGCTTATTTACAAGGAGCAGGATATCGCGGTACGAACGGTGAGGGACTATCTTACGTCCGACGTGACCGAGGTCCTCATCGACGATCAGGACGCCTTCAAGGCCACGAAGGAGTTCCTCAGGAAGACCGTCCCCTGGAGGAAGATCAATATCAAGTTTTACAAGGAGAAGAAACCGATCTTTTCGAAACATGGTATCGAGGAACAGATCGCCAAGGTAAACGAGCGGCATGTGCACCTCCCGTCGAGGGGCTATATCGTGATCGACAAGACCGAGGCGCTGACCGCGATCGACGTGAATTCCGGGAGGAGCAGGAAAGAGGAGAACGTCGAGTCGACCGCACTCAGGACAAACCTCGAGGCCGCAGACGAAATCGCGCGGCAACTCAGGCTGAGGGACATCGGCGGTCTCGTCGTCATCGATTTTATCGACATGGAATCTTCCAAGAACAGAAGAGAGGTCGAAAACAGGCTCAGGGAAGCGATGAGTTCGGACAAGGCCCATGCTGAGACGACCGGCATATCGAAGTTCGGTATGGTCGAGATGACGAGGGAACGCATGAGACCGGCCTATTTCGAGACAGTGAACAAGAAGTGCGAGGTCTGCGGCGGTCTTGGCATTGTGCGTACTGACGAGATGCTGGCGCTATCTGCCTTCCGCGAAATTCTTACGGCGGCTTCAAAGGGCGGTCTCAAGGGCATCACCTGCCGTCTGCCGGTGGACAGCATGAACTATCTCGTCAATAACAAGCGGGAAGAGTTGTGGGGCATCGAGAAGGATTACGGCATCAGGGTCGCCGTCCTAGCGGACAGCAAGCTGGCGGGCCAGCATGTAATAGAGCAGGAAAAGGCCGAGACCGAGTTGAAGCAGGCTGAGGAGCAACAAGCAAAGGCGGAGCATTTACACAGGCATAAGGCCAAAGAAAAAATTGGGGCCGCGGAGAAGCCGGGCGAACCTGTGCGAGAGGCCGTTGAAGAAAAGGGAGAACCGGTCCTGGAAGCGGGGAAAGCCGCCGGGGAAGGCACGTCCGGGGCAGCTGCGGCCGGACAGGAGCAGGGCGAAAAGCCAAAATCACGGCGCAGATCGAGGGGCAGGTATTGGCGTAAAGGACGCGGAAGGCATCCGCATAAGGAGCCGCAGGAACCCGCTGCGGAGGCCGGTGTTGCGTCCGACCTTCCGCAAGATCTTGCCGGACAATCTCAGGAGCCCAAAGGCGAATAGCACATTACCGGCGGAACCCGCCTCCGGAAGAGCCCCTGAATCCGCCAAATGATTGTCCACCTCCCCAGTGTGAGACGGGGCCGAAAGTCCCTCCGTTTACGGTAGGCCGGCTGTAGGTACCGGAAGAGCCCCTGAACCCGCCGAAGGAGTGGCCGCCTTCCCAGTGAGGGGTGGCCTCCATACTCCTGCGGCCCTGGAAAGACCGGCTGTAGGGTCCCGAAGACCTCATGCTGTTGACGGGCGGCGCTACCCTCGCCGGGACGTTCTGCTGCCCGAAACTGTTGCTGGCATGAAACTGCCTGAACGAATTCGTCGCCGGCTGTCCAATCGTCACGCGACGGCCACCCGAAGGGGCGATAGACGCTCCACGGTAGGGCTGTCTTACTTGAGTCCCCCCGCCGGGCGGAACGTTGAACGACCTGTTGGCGGTAGAAAAACCGCTACGCCAACGCGTAATGGCATTCATTCCCCCTGTCACATCACGCCTGCCGTGCACTTCAGCGCCTCTGAATTCTTTCCCCTTGGCGTCGAAGGCGCCCCTATGAAACCGGTGCTCCGGAGATATCCTCGCAAACCCGTCCCTGTCATGGTCGAAGAAGTGGTTGCTGAAGTGTTCGTGATGGCCGTGCACAAATATCGTCGTGTCAAAATCGACCAGCACAAAGAACCCCGGGAACCAGACATCCGACCACCAGAAAGGATACGGCACCCAATCGTACAGGTATGCGTATGCCGGAGGCGGCGCATAATAGGTAACCATAGGCGGCCCCTCGTCATAGTAATAATCGTTCAGCTCAGGATTGTCGGAATACGAAGGAGCAGAGGAAGCATAAGCAGCCCCGCCTGATTCGTCCTCTTTTACCGACAGACCGTATTTGTCGGCCACATCCTGAAATGCCGAAACCGCGTCATCCTTGCTCATCTTCAGCTTGCCGGATTCGGCAGCCAGGACCACCGCATTCTGCAGGTCTCCGACAATTTCAGGTGTAACAGGATAATCCGCGATCCAGCCGTTCTTGGGCGCAATTCCCGCAGAGGACAGCATGCTCTCCGCAGCCGCCTCATCCGTTATAGTCCCGACTTGAAGCGCCTGAG
Organism: Nitrospirota bacterium; assembly: GCA_021787505.1. GTDB lineage: Bacteria > Nitrospirota > Thermodesulfovibrionia > Thermodesulfovibrionales > UBA6898 > Sulfobium. Next base: position 4,825 of record JAJYLU010000073.1, read on the forward strand.
CCAACGCAATGGCTACGCTCCCTTCACGCACCAGCGGCTGCGAAATCGGGGGATTTGTTGCCGCCGCCTGGTCGGTTTGTCCAGTTGCTATAACCGGTGCCAGAATGAGTGCCAACACCGCAATCAATATCAAGAACAAGCTTTTCATCTTACTTCACCTCTCTTCAAGAGAGAAACATACCTTCCTTTTTATATCTTATTACCGGGCATATATATGCGCAACCCGGAAACTATAGAAGAACTGATTGATTCGACTGTATTTCGAGGGAATTACTTGAATAATAATGACAATCTATTGTTCATCGCTTCCGCCGTCACCATGCTCCGCCTACCCTGTCTTTACTTTGTACCTTTTGCCGCCCGGCGGGAGCTTGAAAACCGGGTAAGTGTTATTGAAAAAAGTCCAGTAAAAGCAGCATGTTGCAACTCGCCGGCCGCAGTCGTCTTGTCGGCGGCATCGTGCGCGGTCAGCTTTTTCCTGTGTAATGTGCCACGACCTCTTCGGTCTTGACCTTTGTCGTCTCTTTTGTCTTTCTCTTCTTGATCTCGACAAGTCCTTCCTTAAGGTTCTTTTCGCCGATGACGATCCGGGTCGGTATGCCTATGAGGTCGGCGTCTTTGAACTTTACTCCGGCCCTCTCGTCGCGGTCGTCCATCAGGACATCAAATCCCTTTTCAATGAATTCCCCGTAAAGCCTTTCCGCGACTTCCATTGTCTTTGTATCCTTGATGTTAAGCGGCAGTATTTCGATGTCGAAAGGCGCGATGCTTTCGGGCCAAATCATGCCGTCCTTGTCGTTGTTCTGTTCGATCGCGGCCGCGGCGATGCGAGCAGGGCCGATGCCGTAACTCCCCATGATGATCGGTTTCTCCTGACCGTTTTCGTCGAGAAATACCGCCTTCAGCGGCAGGGAGTATTTCGTCCCGAGTTTGAATATGTTGCCGATCTCGATCACCCGCTCGACATGAAGAGGGCTTCCGCACTTGACGCAGAGATCACCTTCCTTTGCGACGTGGATGTCGTGCCATTCCGCCTGAAGTCCTCTTCCGCACGTATTCCTTTAATGTGGTAATGGGGCTTGTTAGCACCGCTTACGTATACCCCTTCCTTCAGGGATAAGTCCGCAACGATCCTGATCTGATGTCCCATCGGTCCGATGAAGCCAGCCTCGATGCCCAGTGCCTCCTTCACTTCGGTCTTCTGCGCCGGCCTGTGGTTTCCGATCACATTCGCAAGTTTTTTCTCGTGGAGCTCCTGGTCGCCCCTGACAAGGGCGAGCACGGGGCCTTTGTCCGTAATGACGAGAATGCTCTTCAGGAAGTAGGAGGCGGGAAGCTTCAGAAAATTTGAGACCTCTGCAATAGTCCTCTTTTCGGGCGTATGCACCTCTTCACGCTGCCAATCAACCGGCTCGCTCTTCAGCGGTGAGGAAAGGGCGAGCTCAACATTTGCCGAGTAGCCGCAGTTTTTGCAGATCGCCACTTCGTCTTCTCCGGCAGCGCTTGGCGCCATAAATTCGTGGGAGACTGCTCCGCCCATCATCCCCGGATCGGATTCGACCATGAAAAACCTCAGGCCGCACCGCTCGTATATCCGGTGATAGGCGTCGGCATGGAGCCTGTAGTTTTTTTCGAGCGCCTCTTCGGAGACGTCGAAGCTGTAACTCTCCTTCATATGGAATTCTCTTGTCCGCAGTATCCCGCTCTTCGGCCTTGCCTCGTCCCTCAGCTTTGTCTGTATCTGGTACCAGACCTGGGGAAGGTCGCGGTAGGAGCGTATCTCCCTTGACGCCAGCCAGGTCATGATCTCTTCGTGCGTCATGCCGAGGCACATGTCGCGGCCGGACCTGTCTTTGAGCCTGAACATCTCATCGCCGATCGCGTCCCATCTGCCGGTCTGCTGCCATATCTCGGCCGGATGCAGCACCGGCATCGAAATCTCCTGTGCGCCTATCGTGTCCATTTCTTCCCTGATGATGGCGTTGATCTTGTTCATGACCTTCCAGCCGAGGGGAAGGTATATGTAAAGGCCTGCGGCGAGCTGCCGGACAAAACCCGCCCTCAGCATCAGGATATGACTTACCGCCTCGGCGTCGGCCGGCACGTCTCTCAACGTGGGTATGAACATGTTCGAATAGCGCATCGTGTTCCTCCGGAATAATAGACCGTTTGTCGGCGGCCCGGTTAAGATTAAAGGAAAAAAGAAATGACTGTTTAGAGTAATGAATAGGGGAGGGCTAGGTCAAGATATAGACCTACGCTACCCGCATGAAACACACTGCTCGCACTATACCTTCTTTCAATTAGCCATTTGACGCAAGCCGGTGATGTCGCGCAATGGCGAGTCACCAAACAAGCGGCTGTACTCTCGGCTGAATTGGGAGGGACTTTCATAGCCGACCCGAAACGCCGCCGTTGCCGCGCCCTGATTTTCGGTGAGCATCAACCGCCGTGCTTCGTTCAAACGCAACCATTTTTGGTATTGCAGCGGGCTCATGGCTGTCACCGCCCGGAAATGATGGTGGAATGTCGATGGACTCATATTGACTTGCCTTGCGAGGTGATCGATACGCAACGGCCGTGTGAAGTTACCCTTCAACCAATCGATTGCACGCGCAATCTGTTGA
>JAJYLU010000074.1 GCA_021787505.1 Nitrospirota bacterium
GACAATGCAAAAAAAAAGCGCCTCCTTAACCTTCGGCCTTGGCGCTCACATTTCTCCAGACATTACTTCACTTCAGCGACAATCTCGTATAACGATTCCAGTGCCTTGTCCAGCATCCCGATCTCCTTTGTTCCGCCCTGCGCGATGTCGGGTTTGCCCCCTCCCCTTCCCCCGGCATTTTCTGCGACCTTCTTCAGAAGATCACCTGCCCTGAACGTCTTTGCGAGGTCTTTCGTCACCATCGCCACCATCGCCGCCTGATCGTCCTTCACCGAGGCAAGCAGCAGGATGCCCGAGCCGAGGCCGTCCCTCACGCTGTCGGCCAGCACCCTGAGGTCTTTTGCGTCCATCCCGTCGGTCCGGTGGGCGACCACCTTTACGCCGTCGATAAGGCGGGCCTTCCCGATGATAGCCGAAGAAGTCTCCGCGGCAGACTTGCCTTTGAATTGCTCGATTTCCCTCTGGAGCTCCTTCATCTCCGCAAGGAGCTTCTTCAGACGTTCCGCAGGGCTTTCCGACGTCTTCAATATCTCGGTGACCTTTTCGAGTTCCTTTTCCAAGCCCCTGAAGTAACGGACCGCCTCTTTTCCGGTGACCGCCTCTATCCTCCTGATCCCGGAGGCAACGCTCCCTTCAGAGAGTATCTTCAGCAGCCCGATGTCGCCGGTAGCGCTCACATGCGTCCCCCCGCAGAGTTCCGCAGAAACTCCCGAGATCGAAACAACCCTCACCACATCGCCGTACTTTTCGCCGAACAATGCAGTCACCCCGGACTCTACCGCTTTTTTCGTCTCTTCGACGGCGGTTTCGACCCTGATGTTCCTAAGGATATTCGCATTCACCGCGTCTTCAAGCGCTTCTTTCGTCTTTTCGTCGAGCGCGGAGAAATGATTGAAATCGAAGCGGAGACTCACGGGCGAGACGTAGGACCCGGCCTGTTTGACGTGCCCGCCGAGCAGGTCCTTCAAGGCAGCGTGGATGAGATGCGTCGCGGTATGATTCCGCATTGTAGCGAGCCTCTTCTCGCGGTCGACACTGCAGTGTACAGTCGAGCCGGCCTTCAGCAATCCCTTCGCGACTTTGACCTTATGAAGGTAAAGTCCTTCCACCGGTTTTCTCGTATCGAGCACTTCGGCCTTCATCCCTTCGGCCGACAGTACACCGGTATCCCCGACCTGTCCCCCGGATTCCGCATAAAAGGGTGTGATGTCGAGGAGGACCTCTCCCTGATGCCCTGCACCCAGCTCGTCCACCGGTTCACCGTTGACGACAACGGCGAGCACCGTAGAGCCGGTCTCCATTGTTTCATATCCGCAGAATTCGGTCTTACCATGTTTCTGTAACAGCTCGCCGTAGACGGGGGCCGCTCCCGCCTCTTCCGCTGTCCAGGAGGCCCTTGCCTTTGACTTCTGTATCTCCATCTCTTTATGGAAGCCGGCCTCGTCGATCCCAAGGCCGTTTTCCTCGGCGACGTCACGCGCGATGTCGAGGGGGAAGCCGTAGGTGTCGTAGAGCCTGAAAAGCGACTCTCCGCCGACGGTGCTTCCCTGCGATGCCTTAACATCCCTGATAATCGAAGTCAGAAGCGTAAGTCCCTGTTCGAGCGTCTTATTGAACCGCTCCTCCTCCATCCTGAGCATCTGGCGGACCCGCGGCATTTCGCCGCCGAGTTCGGGATAGGCGCCGGACATCGCCTCTACCACCGAATCACAGAGCTTAAAGAGGACAGGCTCGTCGATATCGAGAAACTTGGCATACCGAGAGGCGCGTCTGATGATCCTTCTCAGCACATACCCCCGCCCCTCGTTGGACGGCGTCAGCCCTTCGGAAAGAAGAAAGGTGATCGCCCGTATATGGTCCGCGATCACCCGTACCGCCGTGTCCGTCGGCCGCTCCTTGCCGTACGCCTTGCCCGAAAAACGGCAGATGCCGGCGATGATCGGAGCAAAAAGGTCGCTATCGAAATTGTTCAGCTTCCCCTGGAGCACGGCGGCAAGCCTTTCGAGGCCCATGCCCGTATCGATACTCGGCTTAGGAAGGGGATTCAGGTTCCCCGCCTTGTCCCTGTCGTACTGCATGAACACCAGGTTCCAGATCTCGAGATAGCGGTCGCACTCGCACCCCACTGCGCAGTCAGGACTGCCGCAGCCGACCTCACTTCCCTGGTCGATGATGATCTCGGAACACGGGCCGCATGGGCCGGTATCACCCATCTGCCAGAAATTGTCCTTGGCGCCAAGCCGCACGACCCGCCCTGCAGGGATGCCGGTAAGCTCGGTCCATAAACCGGCCGCCTCGTCGTCATCCTGATACACAGTGGCCCAGAGTCTTTCCTTCGGCAAACCGAAACGCTGCGTGAGCAGTTCCCATGCAAAGGTTATCGCATCACGCTTGAAATAATCGCCGAAGGAAAAATTTCCGAGCATCTCGAAAAAGGTATGATGCCGCGCCGTATGCCCGACATTATCGAGGTCGTTGTGCTTTCCGCCCGCCCTCATGCACTTTTGGCTGGTCGCCGCGCGGGTGTACGAGCGCTGGTCCTGACCCAGAAAAACGGATTTGAACTGGACCATCCCTGCGTTCGTAAAGAGAAGGGTGGGATCGTCGCCGGGGATGAGCGACGAACTCGGCAAAACGGTATGCCCCCTGGACCCGAAGAATTCCAGAAACGCCTGACGTATCTCTGATCCTTTCATATCCGCATCACGCAATCCGTCCCGCCAAAAGAGCGCCGCAGCAACATCCGTATGTCAACATTCTCCTTCTCCTTCGCGGAAATTGAGGTCTCCGAGCACCTTGCCGATCACCGCAGTAGGATACCCACGCCGCGCAAGAAAATCATAAAGTCTTTTTTTGTCTTTTTTCGTCAGATAATTTCCCATAGTCCTGCACTTTTTGTCCAGCAGTTTCCGGGCGTTCCTCAATTCCGTGACCTCGTCGTATCCGAGCGTCTGCCCGATCAGCTCCCGGGGGAGGCCCCTCTTCTGCATAAACTGCCTGGCGGCGCCATACCCGAGATGTTTTTGTTCGAGGGCCTGTCTTTTCAGGTTCGCGGCAAGTGCGGCGTCATCGATCAATCCGGTCTGTTTCAGGTAGTCAAGCGTGCGGGATACTATGTCTTCGGAGAACCCCTTCCTGAAGAGCCTCTCCCGCATTTCGCGCTCGCTTCTTCCCCTGTAGCTGAGGAGTCTGAATGCGCACCGCTTCGCGTCACCGTCCGAATCTGTCAATTTTCATATCGTCGCCGGTCTCTTTCTTCGGCGCAGTATCGTCATACGTGAGATCGCTCGTCGACTGTATGCCTTTGACCTTCAGCGCGAAATCGTCCGGGTTCGTCGCCCTTCTGAGCGCCTCGTCGTAAGTGATAAGGCCGGACTTGTAGAGCTGAAAGATAGACTGGTCGAAGGTCTGCATCCCGTAATGGATCACTCCCTGCGCGATCACGTCGGGGATCATCTTGGTCTTGTCGGGGTCGAGTATGCAGTCTTTTATCGTGGCGGTGGCAATAAGCACCTCGACCGCCGGCACTCTTCCCTTGCCGTCAGCCTTCGGCACAAGTCTCATCGAGATGATGCTTTTCAGCACCGAGGCAAGCTGTATCCTCACCTGCTTATGCTGGTAAGGCGGAAATACCGAGATTATCCTGTTGATCGTTTCGGTGGCGTCTATCGTATGAAGGGTGCTGAGCACGAGATGTCCCGTCTCGGCTGCGGTCAGGGCGGTCTGGATCGTCTCGAAGTCCCTCATCTCGCCCACCAGGATCACGTCGGGGTCCTGCCTCAGCGCGGCCCTGAGCGCCTTGCTGAAAGACTCGGTGTCATTGCCGATCTCACGCTGGTTTACGATAGACCTCTTGTCCCTGTGCAGGTATTCGATCGGGTCCTCGATCGTCATGATATGGTCGGTCCTGCTGGAATTGATCGTATCGATCATCGAGGCGAGCGTAGTGGACTTGCCGCTTCCCGTCGTCCCCGTCACCAGGATGAGTCCCCGGGGCTCCATGGCGATCTTCTTGATCACCTCGGGGAGCAGGAGTTCCTCCACCGTCGGGATTCTCATGGGGATTACCCTGAAGACAAGGCCTATCGTCCCCCTCTGGATGAACACGTTGCACCGGAAACGTCCCAGCCCGGGTACGCTGTAAGCGAGGTCGATGTCGTTCTTTTTCTTGAACGTCTCCCTCTGGCCCGGGCTCATCACCGAAAACGCGATCTTCAGCGTCTCCTCCTGGCTGAGCCTGTTGCCCTCCATGGGAGTAAGTTCCCCGTCTACCCGGAGGACCGGCTGCGACCCCACCTTGAGATGCACATCGGATGCGCCCATCGAATGGGCAGTCTTCAGAAGGTCGTTTATTTCCATGACCGTCTCCTCAAAGTCATTTCTTAAGATTTACCGCCTCGATGATTTTTCCCTCTATCTCTGCGGCGACCGGGGCGTTGTTCCTCAGGTATTCTTTTACGTTTTCCCTGCCCTGGCCGACCCTGTTGCCGCCGTAACTGTACCAGGCGCCGGCCTTTTCGATTATGCCCTTTTCGACGCCGAGGTCGACGATCTCGCCTTCCCGCGAAACGCCCTTGTTGAAGAGAATATCGAATTCCGCCTGCCGGAAAGGAGGCGCCATTTTGTTCTTGACGACCTTCACCCGTACGCGGCCTCCGATGACCTCCTGGTTTTCCTTGATGCTCTCGATCCTCCTGATGTCCAGTCTCATGGAGGCATAGAACTTCAGCGCGTTGCCGCCCGTGGTGGTCTCCGGACTCCCGAACATCACCCCTATCTTCATCCGGATCTGGTTGATGAAGATGACCGTTGTGTTCGACTTCGAGATGGACGCGGTCAGCTTTCTGAGCGCCTGGCTCATCAATCTCGCCTGGAGGCCGGGCAGCGAATCCCCCATGTCCCCTTCCAGTTCTGCCTTCGGCACAAGCGCCGCGACAGAGTCGATCACAATGATGTCCAGGGCCCCGCTCCTGACGAGCGCCTCAGCCACCTCGAGCGCCTGCTCGCCCGTATCGGGCTGCGCCACGAGAAGGTCTTCGACTTTCACGCCGATCTTCTTCGCGTAATTTACGTCAAGCGCATGCTCCGCGTCGATAAATGCCGCAGCGCCTCCGGAACTCTGCGCCTGGGCGATTGCGTTGAGTGCGAGGGTCGTCTTGCCCGACGATTCCGGACCGAAGATCTCGACCACCCTTCCCCTCGGAAGCCCCCCGATGCCGGTCGCAATGTCGAGAGTGAGCGAACCGGTCGGGATCGCCTGCACTCCCTCCACCGCGGCATCTTCCCCCAACCGCATGATCGACCCCTTCCCGAAATTCTTCTCGATCTGCGAGATGGCCATTTCAAGGGCCTTCAGCTTGTCCTTATTCATCTCCTTGGTCGCCATTATTCCCCTCCAACGGTATTTCAGCAAGGCTTGAATATTCCGCCCCGCCGGGTTTAAGTTCGCTCTTCATCAACGTCACTCCCTTTACCTCGAATTCATCAAAACTGACCGCCCGGAGTTCATCGAGTCTTTTCAACACCTCCGCCAGCCTCTTGCCGGACCTTACCCTTCCGATAGTCAGATGGGGAGAAAAAGGTCTGTCTTCCGGGGGATATCCGTGTTGGGTCATCACGTCCTCCACTTCCCTGTATATATCCTCGAGGGGCCCGTACTCCTGGATGCCGACCCATATTACCCGCGGGTGCCTTCCCCCGGGAAAACTTCCGACACCGCCTATTGTAATATAAAAAGGGCGGTAAGGTGATAGTTTTTTGCGGAGCGCCCCGGTCATCTCCTCAATCTTTTCCTCCCCGGTGGCGCCGAGAAATTTCAGGGTAAGGTGAAGGTTCTGCTCCGGGACCCACTTTACATCGGCCCCGGTCTCTCCCAGACTCCTCATCATCTTCCCAACGGACTGCTTCAGCGCCGCCGGAAGTGTCACCGCGATGAAACATCTCAGAGCCATAGCCGAAGGACCTGATTGAGAAACCTGAGCGCCTCCAGGGATGCCTTCCTTTTGATCGTCTCCCTGTCACCTTTCAGGCTCATTCCCTTGGATTCGATCATATCCTTCAGAGAGACCGCCATATACACAAGACCGACCTCTCTATCTTCGAGCGCCGCGGGTCCCGCAACCCCGGTGATCGAAAGAGACACATCCGTCTCAGCCAGTTTTCTCACACCCTCGGCCATTGCGACCGCTGCCTCTTCGCTTACCGTCCCGTGCTTTTTGAGCAGAGACGCACCGACGCCGAGGACGGACTTTTTGGACTCTTCGGAATAACTTACTACACCAAGCTCGAAAAAAAGCGAGGAACCGGGAAGGTTTGTGATCTCGTGAGAAATGAGCCCGCCCGTGCACGACTCGGCAACGCTCATCCTAAGCTCCCGTTGGACCAGCTTGTCGGATATCTCTTTGACGATTGTCAGAAACTCATTTTCCATATCTGCAGCACCAGGTTCGTGACCATGCCGGCAAGGATGTCGTCGGCCATGACGCCAAGCCCGCCGGACAACTTCTTCTCCACCGTCCGTATGGGGAATGGCTTTAGTATATCGAAAAACCTGAACAAAAGGAAGGCCGCGACCAGATACCCGTATGTGTGGGGGATAAAGACGACAGAGACGAGATAGCCGATGAATTCGTCGATGATGATATGCCCGCTGTCGGCCTGGCCGATCGCCTTTTCGGCAGCGTCTGCCGCGATGATGCCCAGGACGGTCCCGCCGACGATCGTTCCCAGCAGGGCCGGGAGCGACACAGGGACCAGCGCAACAAAAACCAGTCCTGCAAAGCTCCCCCACGTCCCAGGCGCCACCGGCAGATAGCCGATAAACCATAGGGTGGCGATCTGCTTGAGGAGAGAACGGAGGCTCATCGCAAGATAGTATACCAGAACCGGCTTTCGCGCAATGCCTGACGGCCCACCTGCAAAGCACAAGAACAACCCATTTCATAAATATAACTTCACGTTGACAATCCGTGATTGGCTCCTTATGTTATTAAATATAGCCGCGTTTTCCCGGAATCCGGCAGGCAGGGAAGAAAAGGCGTAATCCTTTTCCTGGTTACTGAACATTGGGGGAGGCGTTGTTGAATTGCATATGACTCAGTCCCGATTTTTTCAGATATCTCTGCTCCTTCCTTTTGGGCTCTGGTGCCTCTGCCTGCTCGTCTTCTCGTTCACGTACAAAGAAGGCGCCGCCTTCATTCTCGACAATTTGTATAACGCGTATCGTGTGTTCGTCCCCTATCTCATCTTTGCCGCGGTGCTCTGGAAACTCGCCTACCATAAGCCTTACCGGTGGCTGGTCCTTATGGCATCCGTCATACCGGTCATATGGGGGATCTTTTTCGTTCTATTCTACGCGCTTTCGTCTTTGGTGAC
>JAJYLU010000075.1 GCA_021787505.1 Nitrospirota bacterium
GCGATGGGTGTGGGCGCGCTGTTCCTGAGGGACATGGCGTCCGCCCGTGCGCGTTTGTCAGGTAGAACTGAGTATCTCGCGACGATCTATGGCGACGTGGAGTATGCTTTGGTCGGGGAGGGAGACCCCGTGCTCGTAGTTCACGGCGCGGGCGGCGGGTTTGATCAGGGGCTCGATATGATCGGGCCGCTGGCTGCTTTCGGATATCGCCTGATCGCCCCTTCGCGGTTCGGCTATCTAGGGTCTGCTTTGCCGGATAGGCTATCGACCGGAATGCAGGCGGACGCCTATGTAACTCTACTCGACCACGTCGGGATTAAGCGGGCTGCGGTCATTGGGGTCTCTGCCGGGGCGTGGTCGTCCATCGAGTTCGCGATCCGCCACCCGGAAAGATGTCGAGCGCTCGTTCTGCTTGTGCCGGCGGAATATCTGCCGGAGGGAGTGTCGATCCACGGAGGCGCGATGGTAAAAGCGATCATCAGTTCCGATTTCGTCGCCTGGTCCACGCTGAAGCTGAGACCCTTGATACCTGGAGGCCTCGCCCGAATGATGCTGGGCACGGATGTGGCTGTCGTGCGGGCCGCAGCTCCCGAAGAAAAGAAGCGCCTGGAGCAGATTCTCAATCACCTTCTTCCGGTAAGTCCGCGTTCGTCGGGTATGCAATTTGACATAAAGGTGGCCGCCGCCCACAAACCCTGCGCGCTCGAACAGATAGCCTGCCCGGTGCTAACGGTCAGCGCCGAGGATGACCGCTTTGGCACGGCCGCACGGGCGAGGTTCATCGCGGAAAAGGTGAAGAATGGCGCGGCCGTTATCTTTCCGACGGGCGGGCATGCGCTGGTCGGACGTTTCAATGAGACGCTGGATACGATCGTCGGGTTTCTGAAAAGGAATGAAGGGTAACACCCTTTTTTTAAACACGGTCCAACTCTTCCAGCCGACGTCCTCGCTTCGCCGGAACAGGTGGCTGGATTCGCCGGAATCTCCGGGTGACGGCCTACTCGTGTCCTTTTAACACTTCGCGGTTATAGGCGTCGATCAGGTCTTTCCGCCTGATCATCGCTACGACTTTTTTGGGGTTGTGTTCGGCCACGACCGGGATCTCTTCGATGTCTTTCCTGGAAAAGGCGTTCACCGCGGTGTTGAGATCGTCACCGGGCTTCAGCACGATGACGCCCTCGGTTGCGAGCTCACCCGCCGTGACCACGTTCTTCACTTTCTCCTCGAAGAGCACAGGACGTATGTCCTGGCCGGAGACGATCCCTGTCATGTCTCCCGCATCGTCGAGGACAGGCACGTAAAACTTGTCTTTTCTGATCATGATGTCGATGAGGTCTCTGAGGAGCGTCTCCTGCGGGACCGTTATGAAGTCGGGGTCCATCACTTCCCTGACCCGTATCCTGCTCATGACCGATACCTCGCGGCCGGCGTGTATCTTTATTCCCCTCTTCGTCAGCTCCACGGTATCGATCGAGTCCGGATAGAGCCGTTTCGCCACAAGGGTGCCGATGATGGACGTGAACATGAGAGGGATGATGATCTTGTAGTTCCCGGTCATCTCGAAGAGCAAAAAAATGCCGGTGAGGGGTGCGTGGGTGGCGGCGGCGAGGAAGGCCCCGATGCCGACAGTTGCGTACGCCTCGGGAGAAGCGGTCGAAGACGGGAAGAGATAGTGCACCAGATGGCCGAAGCTGCCTCCAGCCATGGCGCCTACAAAGAGCGCCGGCGCAAAGACGCCGCCCGCCCCGCCGGAGCCGAGCGTTACCGAAGTTGCGATAATCTTGAACAGCACGAGGGCGGCGATCACAGGGAAGAGGATCTTCCCGCTGAGGGCCTCTTCGATGAATTCATAACCGTTTCCCATTATCTGGGGCAGGAATATCCCGATAGCGCCTAGGATAAAGGCCCCGAGAATCGGTTTGAGCTGTGGGTGCAGACGGAATGCGTCGAACTTGTCCTTCGTCTTGTGGAAGAGCTTGATGTAGAAGACCGCAAGGACGCCGATCAGGACGCCGAAGACAATGTAGAAGGGTATTTCCAGCGGGCTCCTGAGGTCGTACTGCGGCACCTGGAAGGCGGGGTTCGCCCCATAAAAGCCCCTCGATACCACCGTCGCAATCCCGGAAGAGATGACGATCGCCGAAAAGGAGGAGAGCTCGTAGTTGCCGAGGAGCACTATCTCGACGGCGAACATGATACCGGCGATCGGGGCATTGAAGGTCGCTGCGATACCTCCTGCCGCCCCTGCAGCGATAAGCAGCTTCATCCGGTTTTCGGAGGCCCTGAAGAGTTGTCCGATCGCAGACCCGACAGTGCCTCCAATGGTCGCGATCGGGCCTTCCACGCCCGCCGAGCCACCGGTCCCTATCGTAAGCGCGGGCGCCAGCGTCTTCAGGAATATCGTTCGCACCCTGATCACGCCCCCCCTCAGGTTTACGGTTTCGAGGAATTTCGAGAACCCGTACCCGTTCACTTCACCGGGAAAAAGAAGCGATAAGGGGATGAGGAGGACGGCTCCTGCTATCGGCAGAAGCGGAACAAGCGCCCGGTACGCGCCGCCGTCCGTGATATGGAGAAGTCTTGACCCGCCAATGAAGATAAGGTCGTGCGATATGTTCATCGCCGTACGGAACATTACATTCGCTGCGCCTGCGAGTATCCCGACGATAAAGGCCATGATGATGATCGTCGGCTGCTCGCCGATCCGGAAGGCCTTTGCGCAGTCTTTCAGGGTCCTGAACGTTATCCCGCGCCAGATTATCTTCAACGCTTGACGTTCTCCGCAAATCCGATACACGTACGCAAATAAGGCATGACCTTTCTATCTTACCTCATCCACCGTTCTTGTGATATCATCTACGGTATTGGCTGCGGGCGCGGTAAAATAAGGAGAGGATTGCAGGAGATATGAGGTATATTCGGCGGACCAGAAATATCTTTTCGCAGCAGAGGCCGACAGCACGGGAACGGAAAGCAGCTATCCTTCCCCTTGAAGAGCAGATCGACGCATGGCGGATTATCACAAGAGATCGCGATCGGCAATTCATCTGCCGGAAGAGTAGTATCGCGATCTTTCTTCATCCGCCTGATTTACCGCTCACATACTAATAGGTGTACAGGTAAAAGAACATTGGATATAAAATCTCCCCGCATCCCTCGTCGTGACGCGTCGTCACTTGTCTGCTATAGTTTATGTAGGATCAGACGATGCCGACGCGAATAAAGAAATCTTTCCTCTTGCTGTTTCTCACGATAGTCTGCGGGTGTGCGACCTTTCATCCCGCGCCCCTGTTGCCTTTGCTCACCGCAGCGGACCTTGAGGCGCGCACTCTCGCCAGTCCCGGTCTCAGGACGTTCATAGAATCAAACCTCCACCGGGGCGTTAGTCCCTGGCCGCCTGAATCCTGGGACCTCACCCTTCTGACCCTTGCGGCTTTTTATTACCATCCCGACCTGGACGTAGCACGCGCACAATGGGAGGTCAAAGAGGCCGGAGTCGTTACCGCCGGTGGTCGTCCCAACCCGTCCGCCGGGTTCATTCCCCAGTACCACGCAGATCCGCGCGGGCTTTCTCCCTGGACGCTCATGTTCTCACTGGATATCCCGGTCGAAACAGCCGGAAAGCGCGGCTACCGGATCGAAAAGGCGGCGCACCTTTCAACAGCGGCCAGGATGAACATTGCAGAGACTGCCTGGCGGGTGAGAAGCCGTCTGAGGGACACCCTTCTCTCCCTTTATCATGCAGCGGAGACAAAACGCGTATTAGGCGAACAGGAGGAAATACAGGGGGAGATAGTCGGCCTCCTTCAGAGGCGATCGGACCTGGGAGAAGATTCCGTTTTTGTGGTGACCCAGGCGGACATAGCCCTGCAGCACACCCGGCTTTCCCTTCTCGAAGCGAAGAAAGAAGTCGTCCGTTTGTGTGCGGCGGTTGCCGCGGCGATCGGTCTTTCTCCGGAGGCGGTCGATGGGACAACTATCACTTTTGATTTCCTTAGCGCGCCGTCGCCCCCTATTCCGTCAAAAGACCTCAGGCAACAGGCATTGCTCCACAGGCCCGATATTCTGGCGCTCCTTGCGGAATACGAGGCCACCCAATCGGCACTCCACCTCGAGATCGCGAGACAATACCCGGATATCCACCTGGGACCCGGTTACTCGTGGGACCAGGGGGACAACGAGTGGTCGCTCGGCTTTTCGCTGACGCTTCCCGTCTTCAACCGGAACCAAGGGCCGATTGCCGAGGCCCTTGCCAGACGCAAAGAGGTCACCGCCCGCTTCACGTCACTTCAGGCCAAGGTTATCGGAGAGATCGGCAGGACGGAGGCCGGATATCGCGGGTCGCTCAGAAAGCTGGAAGGCGCAGATGCGCTCGTTTCCACCCAGAGAAAAAAGCTTATGGGTACACAGGCAAGATATAAATCCGGAGAGGAAGACCGTATCTCGCTGCTTACCGCCGAACTCGAACTATCGTCCGCGGAGCAGTCGCATCTTGAAGCTTTTACCGAAGCGCAGCGGTATGCAGGCCTTCTGGAAGATGCGCTCCAGCAGCCGCTCGATTCTTCCGGGATACTTTCGGCCAACATCGAAGCCGACCCGAGGCGGAAAGAAGGACCGAGCAAATGAATGCATCGCTAAAGCGAAAGGCGATAGCAACTGCCGTAATCTTGATCGCGGCAGCGGTGCTTGTCTGGCTGGCCGCCCCGGTCCGGAACAGGACAGGCGGTCCCCAAAAGGACGCGCAAACGATGAAGCCCGGGGCCACCACTCCAGGCGGTGCCCCCGCTGTTTCCGTCAGCCAGTCTTCTCAAAAAAAAGCGGGCATCGTAACGATGCCCCTTGAATTGGTCTCTCACCGGGAGGAACTCAGGGCCTATGGGACTGTCCTGCAGTCAAATGACCTGATCGGCATGAGGAAAGATTTCGCAGCAGCCAAGGCCTCGGTGGACAGGTCTTCCGCACTCCTCGATGCGTCGGCAAAAGAATATGAACGTCTGAAGGCTCTTTATGAGGATAACCGGAATGTCTCGGAGAAGGCCCTGCAGGCTGCGGAGGCAAAGTGGCGGAGCGACGAGGCAACTGCATATGAAGCTAAGATATCGTTACAGACTGTCGAGTCGGCGGTCCGCCTTTATTGGGGCGATAAGATTGGAGCGTGGATCTTCGATTCCTCGCCGCAGTTCAGGAAACTGATCACTATGGAGGACGTCCTTATACGGGTTACCCTTCCGCCCGACCTGCAGATCGCAGCGGAGCCACAGAGGATTCGAGTGCAACTAATGGGCCGCTCGTCCTTCCCGGCGAAGTTCGTCAGTCGTGCACCGGCGACCGACCCCCGCATCCAGGGGATGAGCTTTTTCTATCTGAGCCCTTCATACAAGGCGCGACTCATACCGGGGATGAATGTTGAAGCTTATATGCCGGCCGGTCCCGGTATGAGGGGAGTCTTTATTCCTGCCGAAGCTATTGTCTGGCAGAACGGACGTGCATGGGGCTATGTGCTGGAGGACACGGTCCGGTTTGTTCGCCGGCCGGTACCTACGGAGTATCCTGTCAAGGACGGCTATCTTGCTGTCAAAGGGTTCAGCGCGGGAGAACGCATTGCGGTGAAGGGTGCGCAGATGCTCCTGTCAGCTGAATTCCAGCCGGCCCGGCACGAAGAAGAGGATTAAGAGATGGGAGGTGGGCAGAAGGGGATACTGAGCGCCGTCGTCCGCCTTTCGCTGCGCTTCAGAGGAGTGATCATCGCAATGGGGATCATGTTTTTGGTCTACGGCATTTACACCCTTTCCATCGTGAAGTACGATGTCTTTCCCGAATTTGCTCCGCCGCAGGTCACTATCAGGGCCGAGGCCCCGGGCTTTTCACCGGAACAGGTGGAATTGCTCGTCACGCGACCGATTGAGAATGCCATTGTGAGCGTGCAGGGTATTGAATCGCTCCGCTCCAAATCTTTCCAGGGATTGTCGGCAATAACCGTCACCTTCCGTGCGAACAGCGACATCTACCGGGTCCGGCAGATGGTTGCCGAGGGGCTTTCTTCATTGTCGGGACAATTGCCGGAAGGCGTAGTGCCTTTCATGACGCCCCTTACGTCCTCAACGAGTACGGTAATGCAAATGGGGCTTGCCTCCACACAACGCTCTTTAATGGACCTCAGGGCCGCTGCCGACTGGACCGTTAAACCGCGCCTTTTGGCCTCCCGGGGAGTCGCCCAGGTACAGGTCTACGGCGGTGAGGTAAGACAGATACAGATTCAGGTGAGATCCGAAGCCCTGATCAAATACAATCTGTCGATCGAAGACGTGCTGGCAGCGGCGCGCAAGGCCACCGGTGTGCGGGGAGCAGGCTTTATCGATAACAAAAACCAGCGCATCAGCCTCCGCACAGAGGGACAATTGCTGACGCCGGAAAATCTCTCACGCGCCGTTCTCCTCCACCGGGACGGCGTCAGCGTGACTTTGAGAGACGTGGCGGAAGTGATCTCAGCCCCGCAAGCTCCTATCGGCGCCGGCGCTATTAACGGGCGGCCGGCCGTGATTTTGCTGATTACAGCCCAGTACGGAACCAATACTCTTGAGGTGACCCGCAATCTCGACCAGGCCGTAAAGGAGCTTCGTCCGGCGCTGAACAAGCAGAACATTGAAATTTACCCGGATCTTTTCCGTCCGGCAGACTTTATTCACACGGCCCTCCATAATGTTGAGACATCGCTCGCAATAGGCGCTGTCCTGGTGGCGATCGTCTTATTTCTTTTCCTCTTCAACCTCCGGGCTGCCGCAGTATCCTGCACGGCAATTCCTCTGTCCCTGCTGGCTGCGATCACGGTCCTCGAGCATCTGGGGTTCAGCCTTGATACGATGACAATGGGCGGGCTTGCAATCGCTGTCGGGGAAGTCGTGGATGATGCGGTCATCGATGCGGAGAATGTCTTAAGGCGCCTTCGCGAGAACCGACTGGCGGCAACCCCACGCCCGGCCCTGCAGGTCGTGCTCGACGCATCGCTCGAAGTGAGAAGCGCCGTAGTATACGCCACTTTTTCGGTGATTCTGGTTTTTCTTCCGGTACTGACCATGTCCGGACTGGCGGGAAGGTTCTTTTCTCCCCTTGGCACCGCATATGTCCTGGCCATCCTCGGTTCGTTGTCTGTGGCCCTGACGGTGACCCCGGCACTTTGTCTTATCCTGCTTGGCCACAGCGAAGCAACGGAGAAGGAGCAGCCTCTGGTGAAGTGGCTGGAGCGGAGGTACAGGGCGCTGTTGCTTCGCATCGACAGGCATCCCGGCACAGTGGCGGGCGGGGTCATAGTTTTCATTCTTGTCGGATTGACGGCGCTGCCGTTTCTCAGAGGC
>JAJYLU010000076.1:0-477 GCA_021787505.1 Nitrospirota bacterium
GACCTGCCGCGGATGGATTGTCCCTATATTGGGAGAAGAACCGTTCGAGGGCGCGGAAGACGCCTCGGCCGCTCAAGGGAGGTCCTCATCTCCCGGAGGAATAAGTCGGGAATTCATTCTTGTTCAGAATCAACTCTATAAGGTTCGTACTGTTCCTGAAGTCGAGCTTACCGAATAGCTCGTCCGCCCCGGATTCGGTCTCGACCCTGAAATATTCGATGCCGAAGGAATCGGCCAGTTTCCGGTAATCCGGGTTCACGAATTCGCTCGCGATAAATCTGCCGCCGTAGTTATAGAACTGGTTCTTTCTTACCAGGCCTAGCGAGGAGTTGTTGAGCAACACCACGGTGAGAGGGATACCGTAATTGACCGCGGTCATGATCTCCATGCAGCACATCTGAAACCCCCCGTCCCCAAGGAGTGCGATGACAGGCTTGCCGGAGGCGAACCTCGCGCCGATCGCCGCCGGCACCGCGT
>JAJYLU010000076.1:487-7346 GCA_021787505.1 Nitrospirota bacterium
ATTGGGGAAATAGCTCCCGGTCCCTGCTATAGTGAAGAAACGCTGCATGTAGATTATGTTGTCGTCGAATATCAGCGCCTCGCCGTCTACATGACGATTCAGGTTCGAGAGGAACCTGCTCACGAGGAGGAATTCGTTGTCCTTGATGTCGTGATTGTGGTATCTCGACTTGAACTCTGCAGCTTCCTTTGTCTCTCTTCGTCCGGCAGGACTCTCGTCAAGCTGCTTGTTCATAATCTCGAAGAACCTCTTCACGTCCCCCTGGATCGCAAAATCCGCGGTAAACACCTTGTTCAGCTGCGCTTCGTCGTTGTCTATCTGGACGATCTTCTTTCCTTCCAGAAGCTTGCTGTTCCAGTTATAGCTCGTCCGTTCGCCGAAGCTTGCCCCCGCAATGATGACGAGGTCCGCCTTTTCCGAGATATACCGGAAGGCCGCCTCGTTGGACGTGATGCCGAGGACACCGAGGGAGAGGTCTGACGACTCCGGGAGTATCCCGCGCGCCTTCAGGCTCGTTGCCACCGGCGTGCCCATCTTTGCGCAGAACCGCGCGACCGCATCTTCCGCATGCGAAAGTATGCTTCCATATCCGGCGAGAATCACAGGGTGCGTCGCGCCGCGAATTAGAGAAAGGATCTTCCCGGCCGGAATGGTGTCCTCGCCTGTATTGAGCCTGCCGTCGTCGAAATGTATCTGGTCGAGAAGCCCTTCATCCACCGTTTCCTTCAGTATGTTGTACGGGAAACTCAAAAGCACCGGGCCGGGATTTTTCGAAGTGAGAATTCCGGTTACCGTCCTCAGGACGTTCAGGATATAGTCGGTCCGCTGGACGATGTTGTTGTATCTCGTGATTCCCCTGAAGATATCGAACTGGTCTATGCAGGCGCCCTCGCCCGAACTCTCCTGGAGCGCGCCCTTACCGAATGAATAGGTGGGTGTTTCTCCGGTGATCGCGAGGACCGGGAGATGGTCCATATAGGCGTTTGCAAGGCCCGTAACGAGGTTCGTGGCCCCCGGGCCTGCGGTGGCGATGCAGACGCCGACCTTGCCCGATTGTCTCGCGTACCCGCCTGCCATAAAGGAAGCGCCCTGTTCATGTTTTGTGAGGACCGACTTGATAGGAGAGTCGTAGAGCGCGTTGTAAACAGGAAGTATGTGGGCGCCGGGGATACCGAAAACGTATTCGACCCCGAGCCTCTCGAGATACCTTATTATGAAGCTGCCGACCTTAATGTCCATTCACAGGTCCCGGTACCAGAGAAAGGTATGAGAAGATTTCCTGACCATGGGTAAACTATTATAGCAGTAATGACAAGGATTTTCCGGACATTATCGGCGGGAGTTAATGCTGATGTTGCATGCCGGACGAGGACAGACAAGCTGAAAAACACCATACAAGCGGCAGGATTTGATTATGATTCACGTAAACGCAAAACCAATGCGTGGTTTATTCGTGAAAAAGGCTGGCTGGTTCGCCCGGGGTTTTTTAGCGGCGCAGCAACTATGGCTGTTTTTCAGCTTGTCTGCTCTCTATTTGATGTGTTTTTTTGCAAATAGTCCGTTTCTGCAACTGCCGCTGTTACTATTTTTAGCGGGGTGTTTTGCATGCAACAGGGCAGCTGATTCCGTCGTAGGTATAGAGTATCCTCTGCTCATTGACGATTTTCTTCCCTTTGACCGGCCTGAATGCAGCCTTTTCGATATCCTCCGCCAATTCCTCGCGCGACGGCACGCTGCAGAAGCCGCAACCGATCACCTTTTCTGAAAGGGAATCGAGAAGTTCGAGATCAGTGCCGTTTGTCACTGCGGCAAAGGGGACGACGTAATCTTCGAGGAGCCTCGCCGAGGCGATGATCTGCCTTTCCCTGGATACGAGAGAACCCGAGGCGCATTTCCAGACCACCACCGTTTTGCCGCCGAGAACGACCGAAATGTCCACGAACGAGACGACCTTTTGTCCATCGAGGTCGAAGCTGATTTCCCTGTCGATGCAGAAGTCTTCTTTCCGGTAGCCTTTTTCTTCGAGGAGGAATCTGAGGATCCTCTGGCGTATGTTGTCCCTGTTCGAAAAGGGGATTTCCCTGCCGGTGAGGCAATCGGTCAGCGTGTCGGGAAGCAGTGGGCGCGGGCTTTCTTCGGCATGAGGCAGCGCGTCAGCACGGGGGTGAAGAAAGGAAGGCCTGCCGCATTTCACGGTCAGATGAATCTCTCGTTCAGTTTCCGGACGGCCCGGACGAAGATCTTCCGGCCCTCGCCGGAATCGATATCGATTCCCTGACCGGTCAATTCCTCCCTCAGATCGTCGAGGGCCTTCAGGTAAATCCTGTCGACCTCAAATGAGGTGTCTATGAGATGAGATTTCTCTTCTTCGCTGATATCCGACATGTCTTTCTCCTAGTCCTCTAAAAGATCGTTTTGGGCCGGCCTCAGATGTCGTCCTCTGCCATGTCATGGGCAGCGCTGCATTTGTAGCAGATCCTCTGGCCTTCCTGGTTCACGCCGATAGGGTCGAGCTTGCTGAGGATGCTGCTGCACTCCCCGCAGACGCCGACGATAGTCCTGAAACAGTAGGCACAGAAAAAATACCTCACCCCGGTTTCAGGATGTACCCAATCTTCGAGGTCTTCAGTCTCCTGGCAGAAATAGCACGCTTTCATAACAGTCCCTTCTTTGTATGAAATCTTGGTTATTATACCACGGCGTGTGGTTTCGAAGTGACCCGTGAGGCAACCGCCAGGCATAGGGCCCGAAAAGCTTTATCGCGTCGCTGCTCGGCTCTTCTTCGGATGATCTATGTCATAGAAGGAGGAAAGAGGAATGGATTATACTGAAGTATAATGAATATGCGGGAGGACAAATAAATGGCAATCAGAAACATTATTCATATCGACGAGGACAAGTGCAACGGCTGCGGTAACTGTGTGGTAGACTGCGCCGAGGCGGCGCTCCAGATCGTAAACGGCAAGGCGAAGCTGGTGAAGGAGATATACTGCGACGGGCTCGGCGCCTGTATGGGGGGCTGCCCCACCGGCGCGCTCACGATAGTCCGGAGGGAGTCGGAAATCTTTGACGAAGCGGCGACCGAAAAACATGTCCATGAGGTGAGGAAAAAGAAAGAAGAGCCCTGCGGCTGTCCCGGCACCCGGACGGTCGATTTTGAGGAAAAGAGACCGGCATCCCAGGCTGTCGCCGATGCCAGACCCGAACTCACGAACTGGCCGATCCAGCTGAAACTTGTCGCAACGGCAGCCCCTTATTTTGCCGGTGCCGACCTTTTGCTGGCGGCGGACTGTACAGCTTTCTCGGTGGCCAATATCCACAGCAGGTTCATCAAGGGGAAGAAGGTCGTGATCGCCTGTCCTAAGCTGGACGACGCCCAGTTTTACTACGAAAAGCTTTCAGAGATGTTCAGGCAGAACACTATCAAGAGTGTAACGGTCCTAAGGATGGAGGTCCCCTGCTGCGGGGGGCTTGCCTATGTCGTGAGGCAGGCTCTCCAGGCGTCGAAAAAGGACATCCCGTATAGCGAAGTTGTTATCGGCATCAAGGGCGATGTCCTGAACGAAGGCATGAGCCCGCTCGTCCCGAAGCTCCAGGCGGTATAGTCGGGCCTATCTGTATGGAAGTTCCCAGGATGATAACAGTTATAAAGTAACGCCCCCAACCCCCTCTTAAGCTAAGAGGGGGCTAGGGGAATTATGTCTTTTACTCAGACTCACTTTCGCACCAGTCGGCGTCGCATTCCAGGTCGTGCTCAAGAT
Source organism: Nitrospirota bacterium (assembly GCA_021787505.1). Taxonomy (GTDB): domain Bacteria; phylum Nitrospirota; class Thermodesulfovibrionia; order Thermodesulfovibrionales; family UBA6898; genus Sulfobium. The sequence continues at coordinate 4,249 of JAJYLU010000076.1, forward strand.
AGTCATAGGCCGAGAGGATCCTCTTTTCGGCCTCGACCTGTTTCGCAGAGAGGCGGTCAGGGGTGATTTTCCTCAACACCTCCGGGGCAGATGCCCTGTCCGTGATTGCTTCGATCCCTGTTGAAAGTACGTTTCCCGAGACCGTATCGAGGATTTCGGCGTCTTCACCATTGGTCACGACGGTGAGGGGGATCTGGTAATCCTCCAGTACCCTTGCTGCTGCGAGGGCAGGCCGTTCGCGGGTGACGAGAGAGCCGGGGCCGTACTTGATGACCATGAAGGGTCTTCCCTCGACGCTGACGACGAAATCGACCATCGACAACACCCTCTTCCCCTCTATCTGCATCTCGATCCTGCGCTTCGGCCCGATGTCGCCTTTTTCATATCCCTTCACCTCGACGAGGAAACGCGCAAGCTTTTGGCGGTAACGCTCGTCGTCCGTGTCCGTGATCTCGCGGCCGGTGATAAAATCCGTTGTCTTCCCCAATATCCTCTTATGCCCCACAGAGGCCTCTCATTCCGTCCGGACGATGATACGCTTTGGAAGAATGGCAACGAGCTCGCCCACCGCCCTGTTCAAGGCTTTTTCATCCCGCGATTCAGCGGTGATGACGATCTTGTATTCAGGGTTGTCGAGCACCGGATACGAGCCGAAGGAGACTTCACGATGGCCTTCGACGATTTTGTTCAGAGATGGGGCGATGTCTGATTCTTCCGCGTCCAGAAAAAGCTTCTCCAGATAAATGGCTGCGCAGCGAAAGCGTTCCCTGATCAGCACAAATTTCTCCCTCAGGTATTTCGGGATGCCCGGGAAGATAAAGATGTTCCTGAAGACGACGAGCGGGAACCGTGCGTTCCCGAAATCCATGACTTCGGCGCCTTCGGGCACCTCCGCCATCTTCATGATCGGATCGTTGAGCGCTTCGCCGTAGCGCGCCCGGAATCTTTCCTCCAGCGCCGGGTGCCTTATGACCTTCACGCCGAAGCCGCGGGCTATCCCTGCTATAGTGATATCATCGTGGGTCGGGCCGACGCCTCCCGAGGTGAAAACATAATCGAAGATCCCGGAGAAAGTGAGCGCCTCCCTGCCGATCGTCTCGACGTCGTCCGGGATGACGGATATGCGCATAATGTTCACCCCGAGGGCCCTCAGCTCCGAGACGAGGTAAAAGGAATTCGAGTCCTGGACCTTCCCGGAAAGTATCTCGTTCCCGATTATGATAATCCCGGCGGTCTTTATCGTCGAACAGTCGCTCACGTAACTAATGTATCAGAAACAGATTCTATATGTCCTATAATTTTCTCGCAGATACTGCGGTAGGTAAACTGCAGTGCGATCCGCCTGCCCCTTTCGGAGAGGGCGGCCCTCGCCGCGTCATCATGCAGATACCTTTCGATTATCCGGCGGAGGTCTTCGGGATCGCGGTAGGTCGGCACGCTCCCGTCAAGCAGCTCATCCATCCCGAGCACGCTGTCTGAAACCACGAACCCGCCGCTCGCAAGAGCGTCAAGGACCCTCGGATTGATGAAGCCCTTCTTCCGCATGTCCTCATGATGGTCGTTGAGGACGATCCTCGAAGAGGCGTACAGCTCGTTTAGCCGGCTGTTTTCGTAATATTCGCCGCCGTACCATTCCTCGGGTATCAGACCCTTCCATCCCCAACCCCATATGCCGACCCGATAGGGAACGCTCCCAAGGTCCCTTACCACCCTCCTCATCCTACCCTGTTTTGTGTTCCCGACAAAGACGATATCATATTTCTTGTCCCGCTGCAGGGGTGACATATTGGTCGGGATCATCAGCTGCTCCACATCAAAGCCGTCCGAACGCAGCCTTTCAGAAAAATTTTCCGAGATACAGTAGATCTTCCGGTATCTCCCCAATATTTCGGCAGTGATCCAGTCGGGGTGGCTGTGGACCCAGAGGACGGGATACACGTCATCGGGGACCTTATCGATCGGCTCTCCGAAAAGATGAATGAGTACCTTCGGGCGGAGGTTGTCCACAGGATACCCCAGGGTGGAGAACTCTTTCACCAGGTTTTCTTTAAGCCAGTAATCGCCCCATACCTTCGGGTCCGGCACGGTATAAAAGTCGGAATAGGCTGATATGCCGACCGGCGGAAATGAAGAGTAATCTTTGCTCATGGGCTTTTTTTCATTATACTGTAATCCGGTGCGGCCGTAAAAGCCGGCGGACGAGGAGACAAAAAAGATGGCGTCCGGCTGCAGAATGGGATAATCTCTAAATAGTATGAAGACCGCCTTCATCTATACCGACGACTTTGCGACGTTCGATTACGGCGCGTCTCATCCCCTCAAGACATTCAGGCTGAAGCTCACGTATGAACTGATCCAGACCTATGGTCTTTTTTCCCTGCCCGGAGTGAGACTGGTCGAACCCGCAGCCGCCGCCGATGAAGATCTCCGGCTCTATCACGAGGCGGACTACCTGGCGATGCTGAAGGCCTCAAACAGCGGAAGAGCCCTGCCGGGGGCCGGACATTTCGGTCTCGGCCCGGGCGATAACCCCGTTTTTAGGGGCCTTTTCGAATGGTCCGCACTGGTGACGGGCGCGTCTCTGAAGGCCGCCGAATTGGTCGAGGCCGGCGAGGTCGGGATCGCCTTTAACATTGCCGGAGGACTCCATCATGCGATGGCCTCGACTGCGTCGGGGTTCTGTTATATCAACGACCCGGTCATCGCAATCAAATCGCTTCTCAATAAAGGGAGGAGGGTTGCCTATATCGATATCGATGCGCATCACGGCGACGGGGTCCAGGCCGCCTTCTACGGTACCGACAAAGTCCTCACGATCTCCATCCACGAGACAGGCCGGGTCCTGTTCCCCGGCAGCGGCTTCGAGACCGAGACGGGGGAGGGAGAGGGGAAGGGATATGCGGTGAATCTGCCGATGCCGCCCTACTCGGACGACGAGCTGTTCCTTCACGCGTTCGAAGAAGTCGTGCCTCCTCTTATTGAAAGGTTCAGGCCCGATATAGTGGTCGCCCAGCTCGGTGCAGATTCCTTCACCGGAGATCCCCTTACGCATCTTAATTACACGAACAATGGTTTCTGCGAGGCGGTGAAAAGTATTA
>JAJYLU010000077.1 GCA_021787505.1 Nitrospirota bacterium
CGACAGGGAGCTCGCCTGCGCGCCGGTCCGGAGCGCCGAGGCGGCGGATTATCTCGCGGCAATGAGGGCGGCTGCGAACTATGCCTGGGCAAACAGGCAGTGCATAATGCACTGGACAAGGGAGGCGTTCATGCAGGTGTTGTCGGCGTCGCCCCGCAGCCTGGGGTTGGGTCTGATATACGACGTCGCCCACAACATCGCCAAGGTCGAAGAACATACGGTAAACGGAGAAAAAAAGAAGCTCATGGTCCACAGAAAGGGCGCGACGCGTGCATTTCCTCCGGGGCATCCTGAACTGCCCCAGATATACAGACACCTGGGACAGCCGGTCCTCATCCCCGGAGACATGGGAAGGGCCTCCTTCGTGCTCCTCGGGACCGAAAAAGCTATGCAGCAGACGTTCGGTTCCACCTGCCACGGTGCGGGGAGGGTCCTTTCGAGACATCAGGCGATCAGGAGGGCTAAAGGCAGGAAGATCTGGAAGGAACTGGAAGAGAAGGGGATTATCGTCAGATCGGCCGGCAGGGAGACCCTTGCCGAAGAGATGAGCGAGGCATACAAAGACATTTCAGAGGTGGTTGACGTGGTCCACAGGGCCGGGATTTCAAAGAAGGTGGCAAGACTGCGGCCGCTGGGTGTGGTAAAAGGATGACATCGTGACAAAACTGAAGATAGGGAGGTTCTTCTACTCGAACCTTTTCCCGATATACTACATGCTCGAAAAAGAGGCCGACTGTTCTTACTACGAGTTCGTGGAAGGAGTCCCGTCCTTTTTGAACAAGGAGATCCGCGAAGGGAGGATCGACGTCAGTCCTTCCTCTTCGATAGAATACCTGAGAAATACCGACAAGTATGACCTCATCGAGGGCCACTCGATAAGCTCGATAGGGCCGGTGGGGAGTGTCTTTCTTTTCAGTAAGAGACCGATCGGGGAACTCGGCAACGTTACGGTACTCACCTCGTCCCAGTCCGAAACATCCGTCGGACTTCTCAAGATAATCCTGAAGAGATTTCTCGGCTTGGAGTGCGATTTCAGGTCCACTTCCGATCCGCTCGGAAAGGCGATGGAATCGGCGGAGGCATATCTGGTAATAGGAGACGACGCACTGAGGGAGTCTCTCATGTGGCCCGCCCTTCACATATACGATATCGGCGACCTCTGGTACCGGTATACCGGCCTTCCCACGGTCTTTGCCCTCTGGATAGTGAGAAAGGAAAGCGCAGCCGGGGAAAAGGAACTGGTCAACAGGTTCACCCGCGACCTGGACAGGGCAAAGGCATCGGCTCTGAAGGACCTTGACATGGTAGCTGCCGCTTCTCCTCCGAGGAGCTTTCTTTCGGAACGGGAACTGGTCTCATACTGGAGGGGAATTTCTTACGACTTCGACGAAGCGCACAGAAAGGGACTGGCGCTCTTCAGACAGTACGCCGCGGAGCTTGGTCTTCTGTCGATAGGCGGCTGAAAAACTTCATTGCCCGGGCCGTTGTGAGGGGGGTCGCCAAACCCGGCCGCCCGTCCTCCTTTCCTTCCTAAAAGGGGACGAACTTTCTCAAAAGAGAAATTCATTCCAATAAAAAACGCCTGTTTATCGCTCTCCTGATCTGGCACACATTTTGTTACTTCCTGAATCCGGCTGATCCATTTAATAACGAAAGGAGGTGAAATGAATGAAGAAAGCACTAGCAATCGTACTTTCCGTAATGTTTGTCTTTGCCCTCACGGCGGCAACGTTCGCAGCTGAGAAGAAAAAGGAGGCAGCTCCTGCTGAGAAGAAGGAGATGTCTACAGAGAAGAAGGCTGCAAAGAAGAAAGTTATGCACAGGCAGGTCACCGGCGAGGTGACCGCGGTTGACGCAAAGGCTAACACCGTCACGGTAAAAGGCAAGAAGGCCGAGGTTACGGTAACAGTCGACGAGAAGACCAAGTTCATGCCTAAGGGCAAGACCATCGCCGACGTAACAGCCGGCGAGAAGGTCATGGTGAAATACACCGAGGCTGAAGGCGTCAATACGGCAAAGAGCATAAAGATCGAAGCAAAGAAGGCCGAAAAGAAAAAGGCAAAGAAGGCCGAAAAGAAGAAGGAAGAAAAGAAGGAGGCGGCTCCTGCTCCTGCAAAGGAGAAGGCCCCTGCAAAGAAACCTGCGGCAGGTTACTAATCAAGAGAAGTTTCTTTGTCTCACGAGAATACCTCCTCGGGCCATGCCTGAGGAGGTATTCTCATTATGAACCCTTACCCAAGATAATACTGAACGATTCACATAAAGGAGGTCTCCATGAAAGGCGTTATCAGTAATTTCCTTATCGGTCTTCTCATGGTCTTCGCGTTCACGGCCTGCTCAAAACAACCTGCTCAGGAGATCAACGCAGCGAAGGCCGCGGTCGATGCTGCGATGGCCGAAGGCGCGGAGAAATATTCGCCGGCCGAGGCCCGAAACGTGAATGATGAGCTGGCCGCTGCATTGGCCGAGGTGCATGCACAGGACGCCAGGTTTTTGAAGGACTATAAAAAGGCGAAGGAGATGCTTGCAAAGACGAAGGCCGACGCAGAGACCCTCAAGGCAGGTTTGGCCGCAAAAAAGGAGGAGGCTAAAAAGCAGGCACTCGCTGCCCAGGAAGCCGCAATAGCAGCAGTGGAAGAGGCGAAGGCTTCGCTGGCGAAGGCAATGCGTTCGAAGACGGCGAAGGACCTCGATGCCCTCAACGCCGATGCAAAGGGGCTTGACGATTCCCTCCTCGAGGTGAAGAATCTTATCGACACGGAGGACTATACGACCGCTCTCGAAAAGGCGGGCGCCGTGAAGGCGGGTGCGACTGCACTGACGGAACAGACGAAGCAGATAACGCCCGAAAAGGCCCCGAAGGCAAAAGCGGCCCTAAAAAAGAAGCATTTTTGAGAATAGATTCCTATCCGATAAAAAAACCCCGCTTGCGGGGTTTTTTTATCCGTTGACCTCACCAAGAGTGTTTAAGATACAATACTGATATATGCGTATCAACAGGCAGACCGTCAAGGACTACTTTCTCAGACTCTCCCTCAACCAGAAACTCGTGGCGATGATGATGCTGCTGAGCCTCAGCCTCATGTCCATCTTCATATTTCTCTATTCGCAGACCGAAAGGGCGATGTTCAACGAATTCGAGAGCCAGACCGCCGAACTCTCAAAGGCTATACAGGTCGGGGTGGAAGAGGTGACGAGCAGCGGGGCGACAGATGAGAAGAGGCTCCAGTCTTACCTGCAGAAGCTTAACACAAGAGGAGTGAAGGAATTGTCGATCATTAGCAATTCCGACAAGATCATCTCGAGCACGAACCCGAAGAACATCGGCAAATGGCTGACAACGAAGAAGAAAGAGCTTATTTTCAAGGCCCAGCTGGGCGAGCCGGTGACCGGGGAAGGCCACTCATATAACGTGATCATCCCGGTCGTCGCAGGCCAGAAGCATTACGGATACATCCACCTTACGATCAATACGGAGGACTTTTCACTCTTCATGCGGAAGAGGCTGCTCCAGAGGATCCTCGCTGCCGGGCTGGTCTTCGGCATGGGCATCTTCTTTACGGTATACCTCGCCAGGAGGTATACCGAGCCGATCGAGCAGGTAGTCGAAGCGGCGCGGCTGGTCGCAGGCGGGGACCTAAACCAGGAACTGAAGACCGAGAGAAAGGACGAGATAGGCGAGCTCACCCAGAGTTTCAACTTTATGGTAAGAAAACTGCGCGAAGAGCGCGAACTCGAAGAGAGGCTGAGGAAGGCCGAACATCTCGCCGGCATCGGCCAGTTCTCGACCAGTATCGCGCACGAGATCAGGAACCCGCTGAACTTCATCAGCCTGTCGATCGACCACATCAGGGAACGCTACAAACCGTCGGGCGGCGACAGGGAGGCATTCGATTCGCTGATTTTGAATATCAAAAAAGAGATCCAGCGGGTAAGCGGGTTTGCCGAGAGTTTTCTCCAGTACGGCAGGCCGCTTGAGCTCAACCGCCAAAAGATCAAAATAGGGGAAATACTTGAAGACGTGGTGAGTCTCGTCATGGCAAAGGCACAGAAGGAGCACGTCGACCTGCAGAGGGAGTACGAGTCCCTTCCTGAACTCTCGGTCGACAGCGAGTTCATCAAGACCTGCCTTTACAACGTTATCCTGAACGCGTTCCAGGCAATGCCCGACGGCGGCAGACTCACCATCAGGACAAAAACAGTCGGGAACAAATTTCATATCACCGTTGAAGATACGGGCGTCGGGATATCGGAGGAAAAGGCCGCGAGGATATTCGATCCGTTCTTCACCACAAAAGGCACGGGGCTCGGACTCGGGCTGGCCCTCACCAAACGCATTATCGAGGAACACAGGGGCAAAGTGGACTTCAAAAGCGCTGCAGGAAAAGGGAGCAGCGTCACGATAATACTGCCGTTGGAAAGAGAGGGATAAGTGATGCCGGTAGTTCTTGTCGTGGACGATGAGCCGCTTCAGAGAGACATATTGAAGACTATTCTTGAAGGCGAGGGGTACGAGACCTATGCAGCTTCATCAGGAGAAGAAGCGCTGAAGGTGGTCACGAAGTATTATCCCGAGATAATTCTCACGGACCTTAAGATGGAGGGGATGGACGGCATCGAGCTGATAGAATCCGTGGCGAAGCTCGAACTTCCGTCACCGGACGGCTTCAGCCCGACCATGATCATCATGACTGCCCACGGCACGATATCGTCCGCGGTCCAGGCGATGAAGAAGGGGGCCTTCGATTATCTCACCAAACCCCTCGACAGGGACTCGCTAATACTGACGGTGAAAAGGGCATCGGAACACGCGGAACTGCTTAAGGAAAACCTCCAGCTCCACAGAGAGCTTTACGACCGGTTCAGGATCGAAGGCATCGTCGGCAAATCGGGCATGATGCAGGAGGCGATCGAGATCATGAAGAAGGTCTCGGGCAGTTCCGCAACCGTGATGATCAAGGGGGAAAGCGGAACGGGCAAGGAACTCGTGGCAAAGGCGATCCACTACAACAGCCCGAGGAGGTCGAAGGCGTTCACCGCACTGAACTGCGCCGCCATCCCCGAAAACCTTTTCGAGAGTGAGCTCTTCGGCTACGAACCCGGCGCCTTTACCGGCGCCTCCTCACGGAGGATCGGCCTGTTCGAGGCGACAAACGGGGGCACCCTTTTTCTGGACGAGATCGGAGACATGCCCCAGATGATGCAGTCGAAGCTCCTCAGGGTCCTCCAGGACAAGGAGATCAGGCGCCTCGGCGGAAAAGAGGCGATCAAGGTGGACGTGCGGATCATCGCCGCGACGAACAAGGACCTCGAAAAAGAACTCGCGAAGGGGAACTTCAGGGAAGACCTGTATTACCGCCTTAGGGTCGTGTCGATCGATATGCCCCCGCTCCGCTCCCGAAAGACAGACATCCCGGAACTCGTCGAGTTCTTCATCGGCAAATACAACCGCGAATTCGGCAAGAGGGTTAAAGGCGTCGAGGCGCCGGCGCTGAAGGCGCTCACCGAGTACGGCTGGCCCGGCAACATCCGGCAGCTCGAATCCGTAATCGAGCGTGCCGTTCTCATGTGCGACAACGACACGATCAAGGTAAAGGACATCAAGGGCGAACTGAGGACCCTCCAGCCCGCCGACGCATTCGATTTCGAGATCCCTGAAGAGGGGATCAACCTCGATGAACTCGAGGAAAAACTTCTCCGTAAGGCTATGACAAAAGCAAACGGCGTCGTCGCAAAGGCCGCAAAACTCCTAGGCCTCAGTTATAAGACCTTCTGGTACCGGTGGGAGAAACTGAATCCCAGCGGTACCTCGAAAAAGGATGCGGGGGAAATTTAAAGATCCTCCTCCGGACCGGCGGTCTCCCGCGTGCGAGGCAGGAAAAGCTGCCTTCGAGAAGGGTGGCTAAGGAGTGGAAAAGTAAAACTTCTCCCTGAACTCTAAACTGTCGCGTTTGCGCCACAGAGGTAAGTTTATTTCCGTAAATAAAAGCTACCGGTCTTGATCGTCGAGTGTGACATGCGCCTCCTACTCCGCAAAAGCAGTGTTTAGCCGCGGGTATCACTTTCCGCTACAAAGCGCACCTGGCAACCGTGACCTTTGCCTGCAACGCGAGGCACACCCCTGCTGAAAATAGAATAAAAATAACAACTGATACAACCTGATATGTCGTCTTTGTCGTTCCGGAACCTATCAAACCCATCTCCCCTCATTCCTCACTATCTTGTGACGAGCATGTCTGATTCTGGTATGACACACGAAATCAATCCAGCCATACTCGATTCCATTCTGTCGACCCGAATATTTAATGGTCATTCCTTCGCCTGTGCTCTGGTCTGACAACCCTCAGATTCGCTTTGCTGTCGGACTCATAAATAACGCCCTTGTGAGTTCTCACGCCTTTTATAGATGGGTTCTTGTGAAAACCTCTTATTGAAGGAATTCCCGGCATACTGATATCAATCACCCTCGTTCCCTTAGACTCTTCAGCCAGGTAGAGTCTCCCTTCCCCCATGTCCATATCGAGTATCGTTGCTTTGCCTGTCGGCATCACAGCAACAATCTTCGGCCAACTCGGATCTTCCACGCTAATCATATATATCTGCCCCATTCCTTCATCATCAGCTGCAAATGCTGCCGCAATGCTGCCGTCTAAAGCAGCCTTCTCCACGCCAGGGATTTCGATATATCCAATATATTCCGGATTCAGCGGCATCGATATATCGTATATCACTAATCCGGATTTGCAGGTCACGACTGCAATATTCTCCGCTATTTCAATGCCGCTGGCATCCTCTCGGGCATCAAAGGTCCCCGCCTCGAACGATTCTTCAGGTGACGAAACATCGATCATCTTAATCAACGACGACCCGGTAGGAAGATACAGATAGTTCTGAGAAATAGCGGGCAGCCCGGGGGTTCCTTCAGTCGGGAAGCCGCCAATATTCACTGGCGCGTCAGGGCGGCTGACGTTTAATATGTGAAGGCCGTACTGAGGATCTGCCACGTACGCAAAATCGCCATCTAACTTTATAGTGCTGCCGTTGCCGAATCCCTCAAGCGATCCTATCATAACAGGCCTCATAAAAGAGATGATGTCATAAATCATCAGTCTCGATTCGTTAAAGACGTACGCATAGTCTTCGGCGATATCCATGCCAAATGCTTTTCCTGTGTCCTGTCTTCCTACCGTCCCGGAGGCCGCTGCAATCGGGCTCGGTCCAGACCTTATATCAACCCTCAACGCCTGCGCTGCAGATTGACCCGCTATTTCCGAAATATACAGCCGAACCACCGACAGGCCTGCATATCCGTCTGCTACGTATGCGTAATTTCCTTCT
>JAJYLU010000078.1 GCA_021787505.1 Nitrospirota bacterium
CGATCTATCTCCACTACAATGATCCCTATGTCGTCTTGACTATACTATACCATACGCAGGCCACGGTTACGTAACAGCCATTGTCCTCGCAGGGCTTTCTGGTGGATGACAAAGCAGCACCACTTGACGGCCTCCCTATATCTGATACCATGGGAATAAGGCTGTGGACAACGATTAATCGGCGATACACTCCATAGAAGAGGAGTTTACCCGATTGCCGTCCCAGAATTCCCTGCAACGGACTGTGCCATTTTCCAGCGAAAGGAGGTGAAATACGATGACACTTTTCAAGATTCTGTTGTTTTCACTGATAGCCCTTTCCCTGATCGCCTCTTTTGCGTTTGCAGCAGGCGATGTGGAGAAAGGGAAGGCATTGTTTAACGACCCGAAGTTGGGTACAAACGGCTCAACCTGCGGCACATGCCATCCTGGCGGAAAGGGCCTCGAAAAATCCGGGGCCGCGGACAAGAAGGAATGGACGACCCCCGGCGGCGTCGAAAAATCCCTTGAGGATGCCGTTAACATCTGCATAACCATGGCCCTGAAGGGCAAGGCCCTCGACAAGAATTCCCAGGAGATGCAGGACCTCGTAGCCTATATCAAATCCCTGGGCCACAAGGCCCCGATGAAGCGCCCCGCACCAGGGTATTGATCCTCAATCAGAACCTTCGCAACAAAAAAGGGAAAGAGCTTCCCCTTTCCCTTTTTCCCTTTCTCCTCCGCTACAGGCCAACTGCCTGTTATGCGTGTCCACCTTCATTATACAAATTACTCGCACCAGCACCACTGTATCATCTCTGCCACAAGGCCTGTCCATCCGGTCTGGTGGCTTGCCCCGAGACCTTTTCCGGTGTCTCCGTGAAAATATTCGTAGAAGAGAACGAGGTCCCGCCATGCCGGATCGACCCGGTATTGCTCCGCCCCGCCGTGGACCGGCCTTCTGCCGTTTTCGCCCCTGATGAATATGCCGGTCACCCTCCGGGAAATCTCCTTGGCCACTTCCCAAAGGTCCATCATGTTCCCCGATCCCGCAGGGCATTCTATTTTCAGTGAATCTCCGTAAAAGCGGTGGTACTTTCTCAGGGATTCCACCATAAGGTAGTTCATCTGCACCCAGACAGGACCACGCCAGTTGGAGTTTCCGCCGAAGATGTCACTCGTCGATTCGTCCGGCTCGTAGTCGACCCTGAATTCTGCTCCGCCGTATTCGAAAACAAATGGGTGATCCTTATGGTACTTTGATATAGAGCGGATCCCTCCCGGAGAGAGGAACTCCTCCTCATCGAGTATCCGCTGCAGTATTTTCCCGAGCCTGTCACGGTGGATCTGGGAAAAGAGCAGCTCCTGTCCGCCGGGCAGCTCTTCGATCGCGAGGAATTCGGTTAGGTCCCTGCGGTTTTTGACGAACCACATCATCCTCTTCTTGAACCCCTTCAGCCTGTCGAGAACTTTCTTGTCGATTACAGAGACGGCGAAGAGCGCGGTAAGGCCGACCAGGGACCTGACCTTCAGCGGTATGATCCCGCAGTCGGGACAGTGAAGGGCATCATAGAAAAACCCGTCCTCTTCGTCCCAGAGGCTTACCGGGTGATGCCTGTCGAAGAAATTAAGAGATTCGGCGATATGGACGAAGTGCTCGAAGAACTTCGAGGCAACGTCTTCGTAGGAGGGGTCTTTCAGCGCGATCTCTATCGCCATCTCCATGAGGTTGAGAGAGTACATCGCCATCCAGCTCGTGCCGTCCACCTGCTCGAGATGACCGCCTGTCGGCAGCGGTTTCGACCTGTCGAACAATCCTATATTATCGAGTCCGAGAAAGCCGCCCTGGAAGATGTTGTTGCCGTGGACGTCCTTTCTGTTTACCCACCAGGTGAAATTGAGCAGCAGCTTGTGGAAGACCCTCTTGAGAAAATCGATGTCCCCTTCACCTGAACGGTCTTTCTCGAGGTGATAGACCTTGAGTGCGGCCCATGCATGTACAGGCGGGTTTACGTCGCCCAGGTTCCATTCGTAGGCTGGTATCTGGCCGTTGGGGTGCATATACCATTCCCTTAAAAAAAGAATAAGTTGTTTCTTGGCCAGGTCAGGGTCGATCACGGCAAGCGGGATGCAGTGGAAAGCGAGGTCCCAGCTTGCGTACCAGGGATATTCCCATTTATCGGGCATCGAGATGATATCCCTGTTGAAGAGGTAGGACCATTCACTGTTCCTGCCCTGCTTCCTGCTTTCCGGCGGAGGCTGCTGTCCGGGGTCGCCGTTCAGCCACGCCTCGATCTCGTAGTTATAATACTGCTTGTTCCAGAGCAGCCCGGCAAATGCCTGCCTCTGCACCTGAATCACGTCGCTCACGGGGTCTGTCGGGACAAACTGGGCGTAGAACTCATCGGACTCAGCGATCCTCTTCCCGATCGTGTCGTCGTATCCAGTTCCAAAGGGATTGAGGATTTTTTTTGCGGCCAGTCGCAATCTCAACGTCTTCGATTCTCCCCCTGGAATTTCGAAACGGTATACTATCGCGCTCTTCGTACCGTTTCTCCTCTCGGCGAACGGTCCGTAATTCCTGTTGACGACGGCATTGTGAAAGGCGTCCTTCACAAAAGGGGACGGATTCGGCACACCCAGCAGCCTCTCCTTGTTCGTCTCGTTTTCGGTAAAGAGGACGTATTCGCCATTTTCGAAGTGGAGATAATAAGTCCCGAGCCTCTCATGGACCGCTTCCAGCACATTTCCCCCGGCAAGCAGCCTGATATAGGGCCTTGCCTTCACCTTCCCGAAGGCCCAGGTGTTTCTGTACCAGAGGGTTGGAAGCAGCGTTATCTCCGCAGTCTCGCGGCCGCGATTGACGGTCTCTATTTTGATCAGGAGGTCCTCCGGGTCCGCCTTCGCGTATTCCATTGTAATGTCGAAATATCTGTTTCCCTCGAATATGCCGGTGTCCAGCAACTCAAATTCCGGCTCGCGCCTCGATCTCCTCCGGTTGGTTTCAAGAAGCTCCCTATAGGGGAACTCTCGCTGAGGGTACTTGTACAGGAATTTCATATAGGAGTGGGTCGGGGTGTTGTCCAGATAGTAGTACAGCTCCTTGACGTCTTCCCCATGGTTGCCTTCGTGGTTGTTCAGCCCGAAAGGTCTTTCCTTGAGAATATGGTCCTTACCGTTCCATAGGGCGGGGGCAAAGCAGAGGTCCTGGTTGATGTCCGATATGCCTCCAAGACCGTCTTCACCCCACCGGTAGACACGCGACCGAGCATGGTCATGGGGGAAATAGTCCCAGGCCCCGGCGTCTTCACTGTAATCTTCGCGGACCGTGCCCCATTGGCGGAGGCTCAGATACGGTCCCCATTTTTTCCAGAAGGCGGCATGAGCGGCATTGTCGGCCAGTCTTTTTTCTTCAGCAGTGTTTTTTTTTAAAGCCATCGCCGCCCCCTTTTATGCAAGTCTGTCATAGGATACTCTCCCTACCCTTTCCGGGGTCTCATTTGGTTGGGTCTTTTTTCTCATTTCTTCTTCCTGCGACTTCCCTCCATCCTTGCATCGGCAAGCTCACGAAAACGCATCGCCATTTCAGCCCCTTTTGCCCCTTCCTCATGCTTAAAGAAAACGAAGGCCCTGTCCCATTTTTGGGAGAAGATCCTTTCCATCCAATGTGACAGATCGGCATCCGTATAACCGGGACGGCGCAGACGCAGGTATCCCCACGACGCCGTGCTGATAATCTCATCCGCCGGATTCTCATCTACATCAGCTATGCATAGGCTGCATCCCCTTTTACGAAGGAGGTCCAGAATTTCGTCTTCGCGCCAGGACGGGCTGCGGAACTCGAATGCGCAGGCCGTATTTGCGGGAATCAGACCGAGAAAATCCTCCAGTGCCCCCCGGTCGGCACGAAAACTCCCCGGGAACTGAAAAAGGACCGGCCCCAGTTTCCTTTCCAGGACCGACAGCGTTCTGAAGAGGTATTCGGTCTCATCCCCCACATTTCTCAGCCGCTTCAGATGCGTGATGACCTGGGGCGCCTTGAGCGCGAAAATAAAATCGTCCGGGACCTGCTCCGCCCAGGACGTAAGGACGCCCTCTGTGGGCATGTGATAAAAGGTGTTGTTGATCTCTACCGCACGGAGGCGTACCGAATAGAAGCGAAGCATCTCCCTGGGCGAGATCTTTTCAGGATAGAATTTGCCTTTCCATTCCTTGTACCCATACCCGCTCGTACCGGCATAGATTTTCATATCTTTCGGCCCCTGCTCATCTCCACGGTGTCCATAGGAACAGCATCGCACAGGATTTCCCGCTGTCAAGCCGGCCCCGGCTAAATCCTTTTAATCTTCGCTTAATCTTTGTTTGCCGGGAAGGAACTGCGGGGCAGTGCCCGCGAAGATGACATTCAGCAGGTTTGGTGATAGGATGTAGACAGGTTCGCGGCAGCCGGTATGTGAATGAAATGCTACCTTTTCATCAGAGGAAGAGCGTAAGAGGAGGTGAAACCGTGAAATAACCGATTTATACTACCCAAGAAAACATTGACCCTTGACGGTACTCTCCGGGGCAGGGATCTGAGAAGCCGGGAGGAAAGAAGTCTATCTGTACCAATCACGTAACCGCAGCATAAAATACACGGGAGAATAGTGATGAAAAAAACAACTTTTTTTCTGCCACTTATCGCGGCATCGCTC
The DNA here is from genome assembly GCA_021787505.1 of Nitrospirota bacterium. Lineage (GTDB taxonomy): Bacteria > Nitrospirota > Thermodesulfovibrionia > Thermodesulfovibrionales > UBA6898 > Sulfobium. The sequence continues at coordinate 4,674 of JAJYLU010000078.1, forward strand.
TTTATCTTTGGTGGAGTGGCCGGCGCAGGCGACGAGCTGATGGAAAAGGCCCAGGCGCTGTTCAAGCCTATACCCCACGAACTTAAGGAAGTGAAGGGCATAAGGATCACCCCTGAGTTAGTCAAACTGGGCAAGGCGCTTTATTTCGAACCGAGGCTGTCAAGCAGCGGGTTCATCAGTTGCAACTCCTGCCATAATGTTGGGATGGGAGGCGTGGATTTCCAGCAGACTGCGGTGGGACACGGCTGGCAGAAGGGGCCACGCAACTCACCGACGGTTCTTAATGCGGTGTTCAATCTCGCCCAGTTCTGGGACGGCAGGGCCCCTGACCTTAAGGAGCAGGCGAAAGGCCCCATACAGGCGTCGGTAGAGATGAACAATACACCGGAGATGGCGGTAAAGACCCTAAAGAGCATGCCAGAATACGTCGACATGTTTGCAAAGGCCTATCCAGGGGAGAGAGACCCCATCACATTTGATAGGATGGCAGAGGCGATAGAGGTATTTGAAGCGACTCTGCTTACCCCTGATTCCGCCTTCGACAAATTTTTGAAGGGTAACAGCGAAGCCCTAAATCCCCGGGACAGGAGCGGGCTGTCTAAGTTCATTGCGAAAGGCTGCGCAGCCTGTCACGGCGGTATCAACATGGGCGGCACCGGATATTACAAATTTGGGGTCAAAGAACATGTGGCGGATGGTCTCATGACAGGAGACAAAGGCAGATTCAAGGTGACGGCGAGCGAGCAAGACGAATATACGTTCAAATCCCCCTCGCTCAGAAACATCGCCCTTACGCCGCCCTATTTCCATTCCGGCAAAGTCTGGTCGATGGAAGAGGCGGTATCGATTATGAGTTCTGCTCAACTGGGTATTTCTCTGACAGAAGAGGATGTGCGTGACATCGCTGCCTTCCTGCATACCACAACCGGAAGGCAGCCAATGGTGGAATATCCTGTCCTGCCGGCGCCCACCGATTCCACTCCGAAACCTAAGCTCGACTAACCTCCGGCGGCAAAAGAAATGAAAGGATAGAGATCAGGAGACTGCAAGCAGTCTCCTGATCTTATACTTGTAAATTGAGACCACAAAGCTATTGATGCCGCGGTCAAGGGCGGACAGGATTGCGGATATTGATTCACGTTCTTCGGTCCCGCCCCACATCCGCCCTCCAATGGCCCACGTCCCCAGACAGACACGGCAAGCCCTTAAGTTTGTGCCTCCGACCTCTACATATTCCATCCGCACTCCTTCACCTGGCGCTGCATTATTGCAGCGCCTGCAATTTCTCCATTATGCCTCTTAATACCGCCTCTTCCTCCTTCAGTTCCACTTTAAAATCGTGTTTACCGCCCGAAGCAATTTCACCCCTGAGTTCGGGTATATAGTCCTTGAGTACTCCTACAAGCATTTCTTTCTCCTTACCTGTCAGTTCCAGGTTCATATCCGCCCTCCTTTCTTAAAAAAAGCACAATTCAATATTTGCTTCATCCTTGATTACTACTTATCATAAATATCAAAGCAAGTCAAAGCAATGTCTATAGACAGGACTTTTCTTCTTCGCGGAAAAGAAAGCTTCTATGGCCCATTCGCCTCGGAGGTACTCCGCAGGCAGTGAGGGTCTTCTAGCGGGGTTTACTCCTTGTCTCCCTCCTGCTCCTCAGATACAAGGCTTCAACTTTACTTCTCGCCCAGGGGGTCCTTCTCAGAAATTGCAGGCTGGATTTGATACTCGGGGCATTATTAAAACACCTGATGCGGATGATTTTTCCCATTTTCTCCCAGCCATAAAGTTCCACCAGCCGGGTCAGAATCATTTCCAGGGTAATGCCGTGAAGGGGGTCGCTGGACTGTCGCTCAGTCACGTTTCAGCCCCGACTTCGCTAGCCTTATACCCGAACTCTCTATGAGGATAAGCCGTTTTTTGTAAAGAGCGCCTATCGCCTTTTTAAATGTCTTCTTGCTTGCCCCGAACAGGCGATAGATAACTTCAGGCGGGCTCTTATCGTCCACGGCAATAGATCCACCCTGCGCCTTCAATGCGTCGAGAATTTTCCCCGATACCTCATCAATCTTTTCAGCACCGGGTTTTTGAAGACAGAGATCGACCTTGCCGTCATCCCTCACCTTTTTGATGAACCCTGCGATATGCTGTCCTTTTCTTAAGGTCTGAAACACCTCGTTTTTGTATAGCAGACCCTCCCGGGAGTTGTTGATGATCGCCTTATAACCCATTTCTGTCCGGTCGCAGATCAGCAATTCAACGCTTTGGCCTTCCTGAAATTCGGCTTGTCCCTTGTCAGGAAACTTTTCCGGTTTAGGGGAGGCAGCGGTGCGGTCGCCCTTATGAGCACGTTTCTTCATAAACCCAACTCTGTCGGCTTTTCCCGTCACAGGCATGTGCAAGTATCCTCTTTTTTTCATAGTGAAAAAATTGATTTACAAAATCCCTAAGGAGGAGTTATGATGCCGGTCCTTCACTCTTGACCCTTCGGGATGGATTCCAGCAGTTCCCAGCGCTCATACGCCGCGGGGATCTCTTTGTCGAGTTCAGCCACCCTCGCCTTGACCGCCGGGATCCTGCTTCCGTCTTGTCTGTAGAACTCGGGGGCA
>JAJYLU010000079.1 GCA_021787505.1 Nitrospirota bacterium
CAATTTGGTTTTAATCATCGGCAGATAGATGGATGAAAAGATATCGGTGATGAAGAATTCTAGCAACACAAGCGCGAAGATGATCGGTATATGCTTTTTGTATTTATTAATTATTTCGGTCATAACATTCTTTTTTATGTTTCTTCTATCGTTTCTGCTATATTAGTCTTCCGGTTCAGGGCTGTCAACGCATTTTGATAACATTCTATTGATATGTGGAACCGGGTTCTATATAATAGTTTTAATTCTGGGGGTAATGTGGAATCGGCATAATTTCAAATAATTTTATCGGGGGTCTTTTATGGAGGGGTTTGGGGATTATCTCAGCAGCAAGGCGTATATCCAGGACAAATATGTGCCGTACTATCTGAAATGGGTTTCCCACTGTTATTCCTTCTTCGAACAGCCCGATAGCCGTTTGCTCACATCGGATCAGATCCAGAGCTACCTCAACCATATCTCCCAAACGCGCGAAGACTGGCAGGTGAAGCAGGCGGAAGCGGCAATGCGGCTCTATGGCTATTATCTTTCTTCCGGAAGTAATGCGTCCGCAGACGCCGGTATGGCCAGTCCCCTGACCAGCACGAGAGATCTCTGGGCAACGGAGGAGAGGAAATTTCGTGACGCTCTTCGTCTTCGTCATCGCTCCTATAGCACCGAGAAAACATATCTTTCATGGCTGCGGGCTTTCGGCACCTATGTCAACTGGAAACCTTCCTCTGACCTTTCCCCTGTTGATATGCAGGATTTCTTAAGTTCGCTTGCGATAGAGCGCCGAGTTTCGCCATCAACCCAGAACCAGGCATTAAACGCCCTTATATTCTTCTACCGTAACATCCTCCGGATAGAACCGGGGCCGCAGGAAATCCGTGCGGTCAGGGCGCTACCCAAACAACGGCTGCCTGTTGTACTCGGGGCAAAGGAGATCAATTCGATCTTTGAATGTCTCTCGGGAACGAACCTGCTAATGGCGAGGCTCATATACGGCTGCGGCCTGAGGATCAAGGAATGTCTGCATCTGCGGATAAAGGACCTCGATCTCGAACGCGACATTGTCACCGTCTGGGGCAAGGGGGACAAGAACAGAAAGACGGTGCTTCCGTCCTCCGTCAAGGACGATCTTGTCACGCATATAGCGAAGGTTAAACCCCTTTATGATGACGACCGCAAGAATAATCTCCATAGCGTATACCTGCCCAGCGCGCTCGAAAAGAAATATCCTAACGCCGGCAAGGAATGGGGGTGGTATTGGTTATTTCCGGCGCAGACTCTCTCAGCAGATCCATATACGCGCACTGTGCGAAGGCACCACGTGCATCCGAGTTCGTTCCAGAAGGCCTTCAAAGAAGCGGTATTGAAGGCCGGCGTTACCAAGCAGGCCTCCGTCCACACCCTCAGGCACAGCTTTGCCACCCACCTCATCGAGAAGGGATACGACATCAGGACAGTCCAGGAACTCCTCGGCCACGAAAACTTGCAGACTACGATGATCTATACCCATGTTGCAAAAAAGAATGTGCTCGGCGTGAAAAGCCCGCTCGACGGGTAATCCCTCCTCCGGCCGCAAAGAGGAGAACACATTGTGAACCCTGACGTTGCATACGGGCGAGAGCAGACATGCTGAAAAACCATAGAATCGGCAAGATCCGGTTCTGATTCACGCAAACGCAGAATCAATGCATAGTGGCTTTCTGGAAATGTGGATTGGTCCGAGCTTCGTTCCTTAACGGAGCCTCGACTATGGCTGTTTTTCATCACATCTTGCTCTCTTTTCGATATGGTTTTTATGCAACTGGGGCGTGAAGTCTCTTTTTGAGCAGCCTGCCTGCCGGAGGGCAGGCTGCCGCCGTTTTCATGCAGCGCGAAGCTGCAGAACCCGGGTGAAATCACTGATTGTCGCACTGCACAAAATAAGAAGAAAAGAAGTTCGGATTGGGCCTGAATGTATAATCCCCGCTTCCCGATCCTTCGAGTCAATTTTATAGAAAAATGTTTCCTCCTGTAAAGGAAAAAGAACAGTTTATGGTTATCAGCTAATAGTGAAAAAGTTAAACACAGCTCTGAGCTATCAGCCATCTGCTGTCAGCTGAATAAGTATTAAGGGGCAAAGCGATGTTCAAAGTTCAAAGCTCAAGGTTCAAGGTTCAAATACCGTGTCCCCTTCGAAAATTTAGGCGAGCATTGCCGCCCGGAGGGTTAAGTCCCGAACGCTTTCGGGATCCGAGCCTGCCTGCCGGTAGGCAGGCACCGATGTTAGGGGCGAGTTGGAAAATGTATCCCGAATGCTTTCGGGACGCAGCCGTATAAAATTTTCGTTGGGGCGACCTTCTTTCGGCTACCTTGCTTGATCGTCAAGAAAGGTAGCTGGGGTCCGGGGCAACGCCCCGAGAAGAAAAGATGAATTTGCTCAAGCGGAACTTCGCGCCGCATACCACTTCTCTTCTGCCGGCTGGGGAAACAGGATCATTTCAATGTAGAATCGGTCCCGAAATTATGGTAAGATTTGAAAAAGTCAAAATACGAAAGCAAATCCAGTATGCAAAGGTGAGACAGAGATGCCCGAAACCACTATTGAATCATGTAATGTGAAACGTCTCGAAATCCTGAGCGAGACAGGAGACGCGGACGAATCACTTATGCCTCCGCTGTCGGATTCGCAGATCAGGGAGTTATACGAGACGCTCGTCCGGATGAGGACCTTCGACCACCGGGCGCTGAACCTCCAGAGGGAGGGGAGGATCGGCACCTATGCCTCGATACTCGGACAGGAGGCGTCCCAGCTCGGGACGGTCTACGCGCTCGAAAAAGAGGATTGGGTATTCCCGTCGTTCAGGGAAAACGGCGTCCTCATCGGCCGGGGGTATGAGATGTACATGATCCTCCAGTACTGGGGCGGCGACGAGCGCGGGATCAAAATCCCGGAGGGCCTTAACATCTTTCCGATCTCGATCCCTGTCGGCACGCATATCCTGCACGCCGTCGGCGCTGCGATCGCGGCGAAATATAAGGGAGACAAGGCGGCAACGCTCGCCTATTTCGGCGACGGCGGCACGTCAGAGGGCGACTTTCACGAGGCGATGAACTTCGCCGGTGTCTTCAAGGCGCCGGTGGTCTTCATCTGTCAGAACAACCAGTGGGCGATCTCGATGCCGCGCGTAAAGCAGACCGCTGCGAAGACGATCGCGCAGAAGGCGTTCGCCTACGGCTTCGAAGGGGTCCAGGTCGACGGCAACGACATCTTTGCCGTGTACAAGGCCACGAAGGCGGCGGTGGACAAGGCAAGGGGCGGAGGCGGCCCGACGCTGATCGAATGCCATACCTACAGGATGTCGGACCATACTACGGCCGATGACGCCTCAAGGTACCGGACGAAGGACGAGGTCGAGGCATGGAAGGCGAAAGACCCGATCCTCAGACTGAAACTCTACATGGAGAAGAAGGGACTCTGGAACGAGGAGTACGGAAAGCAGGTGGAGACGGACGCGACCGCAACGGTGGACGAGGCGGTCAAGAAGGCCGAAGCGGTGGAACGCCCGAGGCCTGCCGACATGCTGACCTACACGTATAAAGAACTTACCCCGAGACAGGTGAAACAGATGAGGGATTTCTGATGGCGACAATGAACATGGTGCATGCGATCAACCTCGCATTGAAGGAGGAGATGCAGAGGGACAAGAACGTGGTGATACTGGGTGAGGATGTAGGCAGAGACGGAGGCGTCTTCAGGGTGACCGAAGGGCTTCTGGATATGTTCGGCGAAGAGCGGATAATGGATACGCCTCTTGCGGAATCCGGCATAGTCGGCGTTGCAATAGGAATGGCGGCTTACGGGCTGAAACCGGTTGCCGAGGTGCAGTTCATGGGTTTTATTTACCCGGCGGTGGACCAGATATTCAACCATGCCGCGAGGATCCGTTCGCGGTCCCGGGGACGCTACAGTGTGCCGATTGTGATCAGGACCCCTTACGGCGTCGGCATCAAGTCGCCCGAGCACCATTCCGAAAGCTCCGAGGCCCACTTCTGCCATATGCCGGGGATCAAGGTGGTGGTCCCTTCTTCGCCTTACAACGCCAAAGGGCTTCTCATCTCGGCTATCAGGGACCCTGATCCGGTGATATTCCTCGAATCGACCAGGCTATACCGCATGATCAAGGAGGAAGTACCGGAGGGAGAGTATACCGTGCCGCTCGGCAAAGCGAGGATTGTCCAGGAAGGCGGCCAGGTGACGGTGATCGCCTGGGGGAGCATGCTGCAGAAGACTATGAAGGCGGTGGAAGGCATGGACGCGGAGGTGATCGATCTGATGACCCTCAATCCCTTTGACGAAGAGACGGTGTATGCCTCGGTAAAGAAGACCGGCAGGGTAGTGATAGTGCACGAGGCGCCTAAGACCGGCGGGTTTGGGGCGGAGATCTCTGCATCCATCGCGGAAGACGCGATGCTTTATCTGAAGGGGCCGATCAAAAGGGTGACGGGATATGATGCAGTGCTTCCCCTGCCGAAGCTCGAGGACTATTACATGCCGACCGTCGAGAGGATACGGAAGGGCATCGACGAGGTTATGCAGTATTGACGGCGCCTGTGGAAGATGGAAGTTAGTAAATTCCTGTAAAGGACGGGCTATAGAGATGAAAAAGAGAATCCGCTTCGTTTTGCTTGCAATGTTGTTCATTATCCTCCTGCCCCTGTATTCTTCCGCCGAAGAGGACCGGTCGGACGGCCAGTCCGTCACCGCGGCCTCGGACGAGGCGCCGACGGGCGGCCCTGATGAGACGATGCAGGAAGAAGGCGGGATGGTAGATCCGCTGGAGCCATGGAACCGCGCGATGTTCACGTTCAACGACAGACTCTATTTCTGGGTGATGAAGCCGACGGCCAAGCTCTACAGCTTCTTCGTTCCCGAATGGGGCAGGATCAGGGTACGGAATGCGGTCAACAACGTGGCCTTTCCGGTACGGTTTGCGAATTCGATCCTTCAGTTGAGGTTCCATGCTGCGGTCGCTGAACTCGGCAGGTTCATAGTGAACAGCACGGCCGGCATCGGCGGAATGTTCGAGATCGTCAAGGCGAATCCGGATGTCGGGACAGGAAACAAGGACATGGGGCAGACCCTCGGGAGATACGGCATCCCGGACGGCTTTTATATCATCTGGCCCTTTCTGGGGCCTTCTTGTTTCAGGGACAGCGTGGGCATGGCAGGCGATTATTTTCTTACCCCGGAGAACTACATCACGCCTATTCAGGATTCATTGGCGCTAGAGGGATATGAGCAGGTCAACGATACTTCCCTGAAGATCGGAGACTATGAGGATTTCAAGGAGTCGGCGGTCGAACCTTATGTCGCCATGCGCAACGCCTACTACCAGTACCGCAAGAGCAAGGTGGAGGGCGGGGAGTATACGGGGCCGCTCTATCAGGAGAAAGACCGGCAATAGGGCCGCTGCGCGTTCTCGCGTTTGGGGCATTGCAGAGGGAGTAGAAAGGGTAACGGTCAGCGGCTCACGGATCTCCCTTGACGGCAAACCTGTCCTCATCGCCTCAGAAATCAGGAAGGGCGGGAAAGACCTGGAAGCTCAGGGACAAAGGCATACCGCTCTGGAGACGGAAATGATCAAGGGACTGCCGCCCGCCCGTCTCAGCCCCGGTAATGACGATTGCAGGAGAAAACTACTCCGCCTCCTTTTTTACTTTCTCCTTCAGTTTCTTGACGAGGCCTGCATAAGTGTCTGAATTGATGATTGAGCTGAACTGGGTCCGGTAATTGTTTACGAGACTTACGCCCTCGATGATTATGTCGTAGACCTCCCACTTATTGCCCTTTTTAAATATCCGGTATTCGACGGGAATTTCGACCTCTTTGTCGGTGACCACTTTCGTCCTGACCGCGGCGTAAGACCCCTCGACCCGTTCGCCGGTGTAGATCACCTTTTCACGTTCATACCGCTCGATTTTCCTGATATACGTGTCTTCGAGCAGGTCCGAAAAGAGCGAGACGAACTCCTTCTTTTCTTCAGGGGTCCTCTTGTTCCAGGCAAACCCGAGCGAACGCTTCGCCATCTCCGCGAAGTCGAATCGCTTATCGACAATCTCCCGCAATTGTTTCCTTCTCTTTTGTTTGTTTTCGGGCTTTTTCAGTTCCTTGTTATTAAGGACATTGATCACCGCATCGGCTGTCTCCCTGATCTGGTCCGTTGCGTCTCCCGCGCAGGCGGTCGGGACGGCGCCGGGAGCGAGGGAAAGACAGAACATGAAAGCAACGCATACCGCACCATAAAGAGGCTTTTTCATCGTTTCCTCCTAAATCTTTCCGAAGATGTACTTCGAGATCACGGACTCTATGTCGATTGCGGATTCGGTCTCCCTTATCCTGCCGCCGGCGGGAATGTATTTTTCGGATGCGCCGGGCGATATCTGCACGAATTTTTCGCCGATCAGCCCCGAGGTCTTGATCGATGCGATGGCGTCTTCCTGTAGTTTTACTCCGTTGTCGATCTGGATGCTGACAAGCGCCTCATAATTCTTGTCGAGCCGGATCCCGGTCACCCTGCCGACCGTTACCCCCGCGATCTGGATATTGGCCCCTGGCTTGATCCCCCCCGCCTGCTCGAATTCGGCATAGACGGTGTAGCCCTTGGTCCCGAGGACTTCGAGCTTTCCCATTTTTACCGAAATATACCCGAGGGAAAAAATGCCTATCAATAAAAAAAATCCCACTGCTGCTTCAAGGTCGATCTTCTTCATCGGTAAATCTTCCCACCTCTATGATAATAATTCTATCGGCCCTTCCAGCGACCCGGAAATGAACTGCCGCACGTAAGGGTTGTCGGAATTCCTGAACTCTTCCGGGGTGCCCGTTTCGATTATAGTACCATTGTATAACATGGCTATTTTATCTGCAACATCGAATATCTCGGGGATCTCATGGCTGATGATGAGGCCTGTGAACCCATATTTCTTATGGGTCTTTGTGATCAGCCTGTGTATTGAACTCGATATGATAGGGTCGAGCCCGGTGGTCGGCTCGTCGAACAGCACGATCGCCGGCTCCGTAATCAGGGCGCGCGCCAGGGCGACCCTCCTCTTCATTCCCCCGCTGATCTCGGCCGGATATTTGTCTCCCATCTCCCTTAGTCCCACGTCGTCCAGCCCCTGGATGACCCGCGCGTCGATTTCATACTTTTCCATGCGGGTTTTTTCCCTCAGGGGAAACGCGATATTCTCATAAACAGTGAGGGAGTCAAAGAGCGCCCCTTCCAGATC